>JAZGIF010000118.1:0-3730 GCA_036481835.1 Nitrosopumilaceae archaeon | reverse complement strand
GGTGAATTACAAACTAAAACAGAAATGTTGATGGATCTCTCAAACCAACTTCAAACTCAAAATGAAGAATTACAACGAAGAAATAAAGAATTAGAAATCAAGGAAGGAACGTACAACAGTCTAAATATAGAGCTGAGAAGTGAACTTGAAAAAATAACTAATAAAGAAAGAGATTTGGAACTGCAAAAAAAATTCTTGGAAAAACAAATTTCTGAACAATCAGATGAATTAATGAAATCTGAAAAAATGGCAACGATTGGTGAGCTTACTTCAAGACTAACTCATGATTTACGAAATCCGTTAACCGTTCTAAAGTCTGCACATGCAGTAATGAAGGAAAAGCCAAATATGCACATCAAAGATCGTCTAAAATACAATAACAAAATTGATAGAGCAATCTTAAAAATCGTTCACCTAGTTGATGATGTTTTAAGTTATGTTAGAATTTCTGAACTTGAATTACAAACTATACAAATTTCAGCAATTATTGATTCATCATTGGAGGCAATAGATATACCAAATGATGTAAAAATTAATTACAATAAAATTGATTTAGATATTACTTGTGATGTTAGAAAAACTGAAGCAGTTATTTCTAATTTGATTACAAACTCTATTCAAGCTATAGATAATAAAGGTAAAATTGAGATTAGAATTTCAGTAAAAAATAATAATATAATTATTGAGATACAAGATTCAGGCCCTGGAATGACGGAAGCTGTGATCTCAAAAATATTTGAACCACTCTTTACCACCAAATCTCATGGAACTGGTCTTGGTTTATCAATTTGTAAAACAATCGTTGAACAACATGGCGGAAATATTGCTGTCAAATCAAATCCTACTACTTTTACAGTAACCCTTCCACAAAGTCTTTGATATAAAAAAACCATATAGGACGGGGAATAGGATTCACATGCGGGTATACTGTGACAATGGTTCCCTCGTCCTATTGAAGTAAGTATGCCACGCAATAAGTTAAAAAATTGTTTGTAATTTTATTAGAACATTAAGCTTTGATATTTTTTCATGCCTATCTACAGATATTAAGGGTATTTTGATAGTGCCGATATGCCTGGAATACAGGATAAAACTTGGTTAAAACTGTGGAAAAATCACCCTCCTGAACTGAAAGAAAAGTTGGTAGCTTGGCGAAAACAAACGGCCGTCACTAGAGTAGAAAAACCAAGCCGAATCCAAAGAGCTAGGAGATTAGGATACAAAGCTAAACAAGGAATAGTCGTAATTAGGATGAGAGTAGGAACTGGGGGAATGAGGAGAAAGCGTCCCAGAGGTGGAAGACGACCAAAACACTTGGGGGTTACAAGAATTAAAGCAGATGTTGCTATGAAACAAGTGGCAGAGAGAAGAGTTTTAGAAAGATTTCCAAATATGAAACTCTTGGGCTCTTACTTTATAGTTAAAGATGGAATGCATTATTGGTTTGAAGTTATTTTAGCAGATCCCGCTCATCCAAGAATTTCAAAAGACAAAGAATTACGAAAAAGACTTTTTCCTGTAGCTGCATAAGTTGAAATTATCTGTTTTAATTTTAATTTTCTTAATGATTGTTATTCTACCAGTATCTGCACAATATTTTGATACTCCAGGTTTACGTCAAGAATTTTTTGTTGAAACTGGTGGATATGAATTTACAGTAGAGACAACATCTAACTATGATGTTGAAGAAGTGGAATTATCGGTAGAAGAAAAAAAACTCACATTTTATATTAAAAGTGGCTTGCAAAATAACTTGGGAGAGATGACTATTCCGGTTAATTTGATTAATGGAAATTTTACATTCTTTTTAAATGATCAAGAATTCTTTCCTGTTGTAAAATATGGTGAAGAAATTTCATTTATCACTGTTGAATTTGAGGGTGATGGAAGACATAAACTGGAAATAATTGGTACTACTTACTTGCCAGAATTTTCAGAAATTGCTCCATTAGTGTTGGCTACATCATTATTGGGAATTTTGTTAGTTACTAGGAAACGATTTTCAAACTTTGCGCAATTATTCTTTAAGCAATGATTGAATAATAGATTCCATTCTACCATTTTGACCAAAGGAAACATCTCTTAGTATTCCTTTTCTGTCAACTATAATAGTAGAGGGTGTTCCCTGGAGTGAGAATTTTTCAAAAGTTTCAGCAATGAACTATTTTGATTTCATATAATCTTTAACTTGTTGAATAATTTGGTCTTTGTAATCTTGAGGCCGTGAATCAAAATCTGGAATTTGACTGTGAATAAAATCTAAAATTCTTGTTTGGTTGACATCGCCAGTATCTTTGATTAAAGAATCCATTCCTACTGGGAAAGGAATTTTGTAAGTAAGTTTGCTGTCATCAATTTTGCCATATTGTGATAAAGCTTTTTTGGTTTCACCAATTACCTCTCCAGTTTTTAGGAGAAGCTCTAGATTTTCCAATGTATTTTTATCAAAATCCTCAAAAGCAGTTGCAAATCCTAATACTGTAACTCCTTCATCACGATACTTGTTGTAAACATCTATGGTTTCAGGTATTCCATGCAAAAAGCATCCTGGACAGTTTACTTGAAAAACCTCAACTACTACAATGTGGTCTTTTTCCTGATCAAAGTTTGTTGGTAGGCCTTGAACCCACTTTGAGACACTCAGATTAGGAGCCCTTTCTCCAATTTTTGCTCTCACAAAATAATTTTGCTTGAGAATCCATTAAAAAGATAACTTTTGAACAATGTATATTGCTCTAGCGTGTATAGTAATATCATGAACACTGCCCCTATTTGGAATAAAAATATCTGTTCTGATTGTAAACGAATGAGATGCCAAAATGGGTGTAACTGTGATTGTCATGCAATGCGTGATAGGCCATATTAGAAAATTTCAAAAACCAACTACTCCACTCTAATTTTATCTTGATAATCTGAATTACAATAATATAGGTATGATAAATCAGTCAGAATCGAAATGATGGCAGTATCTGGCAAAAGACTAGAACTCTTCTCAGAAATGGAAACACATTATGAAAAAAAGGATGTAGATTTTTTTGTAATACTACTAGATCACGAAGATTATGTTGTAAGAACCAGAGCCACTTGTATTCTTGTTGATATTGGTGGCGAAGATAAGAGTCCCTACATTGCTAAAGTATTGAAAAATGATCCAAATGAGCTAGTCAGACATGAGGCAGCATTTTCATTAGGTCAAATGTGTTATCAAAGTGGCATCACCCCTCTTGAAGATGCTACAAAAAATGATTCTAGTATGTTTGTAAGGCATGAAGCTGCAATTGCACTGGGAGTAATTGGTTCTCAAAATTCCAAAGAAACTTTGGAAAAAGCCTTAAATGATCCTGAAGAATCTGTTCGTGACTCTGCAGTTGTTGCGTTATCTAATCTACAGTTCATGGAAAATCTAAGCAAGAATGTAAAATTTGCAAAACTTACTGGCGGTTAAAGGTGAGTGACCTTTGTTCCATTCTCTGTGGATTCAAATTTGAAAATATTTTCTACATTGGAATTTTCAAAAATTTCAGAATCGTGTGTAATTATGATAAATTGTAAGGGGTGTTTTGAGTTTAGATGTGTAATGTTTGAAAGGTGAGATAAGACAGTTACAAGTGATTTTCTTCGTTCTTCGTCTAGATGAGTGGTTGGTTCATCAAAAATTATAAAATTGAGATTTGATGATCCTAGTAAATTTGCCATACCTAGTCGTAATGCTAATGCAACACTAACTTGT
>JAZGIF010000117.1:0-2086 GCA_036481835.1 Nitrosopumilaceae archaeon | reverse complement strand
TTTTCCCATTTTTGCAGCATTTTCAACTAATCCATCTTGTGTTAATGCTTTAATTGCAGCAGTTCCTGCTGCACACGATAATGGATTTCCACCAAACGTCGATGAGTGTTCTCCTTTACTCATACATGCTAAAATATCATGTCTTACTAGAGTAGCTCCCATAGGTAGTCCTCCAGCAATACCTTTTGCAAGACACATTATGTCAGGAATTGTATTCCAGTGTTCACTAGCCCACATTTTTCCGGTACGACCAAAACCTGACTGAATTTCATCAAATACCAGAAGTATGTTTTTTTCATCACATGTTTTCCTTACTTCTTGTAGGAACCCATCTGGTGCAACATGAATTCCACTTTCCCCCTGAATAGGCTCCAAAATCACAAAACCCGTATCTTCGTCAATTTTGGAGCGAAGTGATTCAATGTCGCCAAAAGGTGAAAAAACTACCTTCTCTACCAATGGTTGAAAGACTTTTCTATATTTTGGACTGAAAGTTAATGATAATGCACCCATTGATTTTCCATGATAGGAACCATTCATTGCAATCATCCCTTTTTTTCCAGTAAATTTTCTGGCAAACTTTATTGCTGCTTCAACTGCTTCCGCACCACTATTGTTTAGGTGCACTTGGGACAAGTTTTTTGGTGCAATTTTGATCAAATTCTCAAGAAACTCTTCACGAGTTTTGTTGTAAAGTGAACTGTGTACAGTAATTATTTTTTCTAGTTGTAACTTGATAGCATTCACCACACGTTCATTTCGATGGCCAACAAGTGCAACACCATATCCTCCCATACAGTCAATGTACTCTTTACCATCAGTATCCCATACGTGAGAACCCAATCCTTTCTCTATTGTAACAGGAAATCTTTGGTAAAGATTTCCCATAAATTCATCTTCAGTCATTTTTGAATTACCGTGCAATTATCATGCGCAATAGCTGATGATATAGGATTTTCTTTTTGTCCATTTGCAATTATAACTTCTTTAACTCCCATGTCTAAAGCTTCTGTTGCCGCCAAAATCTTTTTTTCCATACCTGGGCCTACTTTTGTTCTAATCTCTTTTGCCTCTGCTAAACTTAACTTTGGAACAAGTTTGTCATCCATTAGTAATCCATCCACGTTTGTAACAAAAAGAACTTTGTCTGATTTTACCGCGGCGGCTACATAAGCTGCAGCCCTATCTCCATCAACATTTAGAAAATCATATTCCTCACTTATTGCAATCGGTGAAATAACCGGAGTCAATCCCTGGTCAAGAAGGGAAAGGATGAAAGGTGCATTTACCTTTGAAATTTTACCTGTATAACCTCCATCAATTGCTTGTTTTCGCCCTTTTTCATTAACAATTAGAAGTTTTTTCTTTCGTTCTGCTTGAATAGTTTTGGCATCAACTCCTGAAAATCCAACTGCATTAATACCATTTTTTTGTAACATTCTGACAATTTTTTTGTTTATACTACCAGACATTACCATTGTAAAAATTTCTGCAGTTTCTTTGTCAGTGTATCTGCTTTTGATTCCGCTAGGAGACGTTACAAACTTTGGCTCTTTACCAAGTTGTTCAGATACTTTAGTTACCTCTTTTCCTCCACCATGAACAATTATCACTCCTTGTTCAACTACATTTTTGATATCCGAAATTGTAGTGGGATGTAGATTATCAACTACACTGCCACCAATCTTTATCGTAATCATTTTTACACAGGAGTAAGAGGAGTATAGTTAAGACCATGCATTTCGTCCAAACCTGACATAACATTCATGTTTTGTATGGCAGACCCAGCTGCACCTTTCATTAAATTATCTGAGGCAGATAATGCAATTAATCTGTGATTGTCTTCGTCTATATCAAATCCAATATCACAAAAGTTTGAACCAACAAGAAACTTAGGATCTGGGAATTTGTATAATCCTTTTTTATCACGAATCAATCTTATGAATTTTTCTTTTCCATACGTATCACGATAAAGTTTCCAAAGATCTTTTTCTGAAGTGTTATCTTTCATGAATGTATGGTTAGTACACAAAATTCCTCTAACTACATCAACTGCATGAGGACTCATTGATATACGGATTTTTTT
>JAZGIF010000116.1:0-2574 GCA_036481835.1 Nitrosopumilaceae archaeon | reverse complement strand
ACCGGAAGGCCGATGGTTACGGGAACGTTTTATGTTTATGATGATGAAAAACTTGCCAAAGCTCACATAAATCCAGTAATTTTTGAACGTCTCGAAAAAGCAAAGACTCCAAAGGAGGCGTCTCAGAAGGAATCAAAACCTGCTGAGGAGAAAAAGGAATCAAAACCTGCTGAGGAGAAAAAGGAATCAAAACCTGCTGAGGAGAAAAAGGAATCAAAACCTGCTGAGGAGAAAAAGGAATCAAAACCTGCTGAGGAGAAAGCTAAGTAATGGCTGGCAAAAAAGGATCAAGCCCAAATGTATACAAATATTACAAAATAGAAGGCGACAAAGCACAAAATACAAAAAAAATCTGCTCACGGTGTGGCAAAGGTGTTTTTATGGCGCAGCATAAAAACAGACGAACCTGCGGCAAATGTGGTTTAACAGAATTTATACAATAATTAATAGTATTTTTTCTTTCTAAGTTTAGAGCTTTTTTCTTCTAATTGCTTAATTTTTTCAAGCAATAAAGGATCTAGTTTTATTTTTGCCAAAGATTCAGCAGACAATTTGACTATGTTAGTATCTAGAGTGATGTTTGTTGTTGGAAGATTTTTTTCTTTCCAAAGCTTTATAGCTTTGTCTTCAAGTTTATAATCTCTGAATCCTGCGGGAAACTTTTTCGTAATGTGAAGTAATAGAGTTTTATCATTAAAAACAGCTCTAGGTTCAAAAAGTCTAGTGGTATCTGCATATACACTTTCAAATAAATTTCCTGTTATTTCATCAGAAAGAAGTTCCATTTTTGAAACCTTTCTAACTAATTCCAAATAATGGAGGAATTCATGAGCCAGTATTGCATGAATTGTTCCTTTTAATCCAAATGCAACTAGAGGTGCAGAAACTTGAATAACTACTTGAAGTTGATTTTCAGAGACTAGAGGAATGGTTCTTGCAAACAATATTCCATAATCATAAGAAGTTGAAGAAGAAATAATCAAAGATGGTTCTACGTAGGCAATAGGGAAATGAACTGATGAATCCTTTTCTATCCTGTTAATTCCTTCAATTACAATAGGAAACCGTTTTTTTATTAACGATACTATTTTTTCAGGAAGAATGCCTTTTTCTTGATATTCACCAACCTTGACTAGAGGATCCAATGAACCAAGTCGAGTTAATGAGTGTAAAAAATGTTAATCGATATAGGGTATGACGATTTCTCAGTAAGGCTTTATTTAATAGATCACAAAAAATAGCATCCTTCAATTCCGGGTGAGGGGCACTACGGTATGAGGCAGGCTTGTGGGGTACCCTCACTCACTCTTCAAAAAATCAATTAGATGCTTCAATTGAGTAATTTTACATCTTGAAAATCAAATTCATTGCATTTGCATTGATTTTGAAGAAATTTTGTCAGGTTTGGATGTACATCATTTCCTTCAACAAATCGCTTTAGAGGCAATCCACCATCTAAAGTCAGTTTCAATGAAAAAGACTTTGGAGATTTTTTTCTAGGTTTTATTTCATAAATGAATTTTTGAGTTTTTTTTCTGCCGTTTTCTAAAACAAGTATGGGTGTTTTTTTGAGTTTTTGAAGACGCTTAATATCCTTTGTCCAAATTTTATTTTGTGTTGTTATAGATAATTCTACTTTAGATCTGAACTGTAGAGGTACATTAGGGATCTCATCAGTGATCCTAAGATTCTTTATAGCAATTTCTTTTTGAAGATAGTTTTTCTTTAACCTAAGTTTACGTTTTTTTGGAGAAAGTAGTTTTACAAAAAATGGTCTACCATTTCCATTAACAAGACTTGATTTATCTTCACCACCGATCCAAGTTATTTTTGCTTGGGTACCGCCAAATTTTTTGAACAAAAATTGGGATATTCGACCTTCAACACTAGTAAATTCTGAGATCCCATGGAAAGAACAAGAAAAACAACCCTTTCCTAAACAACTAGGACATTTAGTCTGTTTTTGAGGAATTCCTCTAACATTTTTGGTGTACCTTCCAAAAAAAATCAAAGGGCGAATCGAGAGTTCCGAAATATCATTTTTGAAATCAATAGTAAAAGCTAAATCGGGTCGATGATAATCTATTTTTATTTTGGTTTTTCTTGCAAAGGATTTTGCAAGTTGTTGAGTTATGTCAGTCTTTACACTATCTATACCTCGAAGTTTAAATTTTGATCTTAAAGAATCGTCCCTATCAATTATTGAAGGCTGTAGTTTTGCTCCAATAAGAAAAGTAGAGTACTGATAGCCTCCAGAAACTTGTAACATTTTTGCAATGTAGGATTGTAGATTTGAAAGAATATTCTTACAAATGTAACATTTTGAAATAGGGTTTTTTTTGAGAGTGTTTTTAATTCTTTTACCAAGTAATTTATTGGATGTAAATCCCGAATTTTTTACAAATAGTCTTCCAACGCAATTGTCACAAAGAGCATATTCTTTTAGAATAAGTTTTGCTTTAGGAATAATTTTTTCAAAACTATTGCTGGGTTTCAAATGCTGTTTATGTTGAACGTACATTTTTTATAACTAAATTTTTGTGAAGATTTTATCCCAATCCCATTCGTCGAAGA
>JAZGIF010000115.1:0-7707 GCA_036481835.1 Nitrosopumilaceae archaeon | reverse complement strand
GTTTTTTCTTTCCTAACTTTTCTAAAATATCAAAAGATAAATTTAGATTTCCTTTTGATTTGGATATTTTCTTAATATCATCAAGGACTTTGGTACTCAATATGTACACTCCTAGACATTCATGATTATTTAGCTTCACAGTAGGTTTTTCAATAAATTCTGTAATAATTCCATTCTTAACTGTAGCAAATCCTGTTTCTTCTTTCCTATATTTTCTTGTGGCAATGCATGCCATGCTTTTTTTTTCTTTGAAAAAACTATACATTTTTTTTATATCAATTGCACACAAATTATCAACAAACCACAAAACAAATTCTGAATTATTTTTCAAAAATTTAGATATGTAAAGCAAGTCTCCCGCAGTTCCATTACCAGAATCCTGCACAAACTTGATTTTTTTTGCATTTTTTTTACCATCAAAATAATGTTTTATCTGACTACCCAGTCCAGTAAAATCTGAGACAATTATTGTTTGGTCAACTAACTTGAATGATGACAAATAACTTACAATATGATCAATTAGGGGTTTTCCATGAATTGGAATCATTGCCTTTGGAAAAAAATCTGTAAAGGGTTTTGCTCGCGTACCTTTGCCGCCAGCTAAAATTATCGCTTTCACTTTCTAACGATATGACTTTTGTTTTTTTCTTCGGGCTCCAGGGCCACCAAATTTCTTTGGTTCCTTTCTTCTGGCATCCCCACTGATGAGATATTTATCAAACTCTGTAATTCTTTTTCTTAAATCATCTCGGGAAGACTTTGATAGTGGATGATCCTTTGGTTCTTTTTTTGATTTAGTCCAACCAGTCAATGCTCTTGAAATACCAGTAGCTGTAGCACTTGCCTGTCCCATTAGTCCGCCTCCTTTGACTCGCACAGAAATGTTAATTTTTTTTCGTATATCTCCAGAAATTTCAAGGGGTGCCAACATTACTTCCCTTACGGTTTCCTGCTGAATCATCTCAACAGGCACATTGTTAACTCGAATTTTCCCTACCCCTTTAGTTATGTATACGTGCGCACTAGCAGTTTTTCTTGTTGCGTAATAAATCTCAGTTTTTGTAGTCATTCAGACCACCCAATGGTTCTACCAAGGCTTGACATACTTGTGTAATAAGAACTTGATTTTCTAATTTTTGAATTGTCAAATTGAATTTTTTCAAAAGGTCTTAGCTCCTTTGGAACTCCAATATATGCACGGAGTCTCTTTAGTGCAGCCTGACCAGATGGTTTTTTTCTTGGAAGCATTCCTCGAATCATTCTACTGATCATTGTATCTGGTCTTCTTGGATGGAAAGGCCCATGTTTTGGATGAAGAATACTGGCAATCTCAAGAAATGCTTTGTATTCTTCTACGATGCTTTTTCTATTACCACTAAGTAAAATTTTATCACAATTCACAACTGAAACCCTATTTCCTTTCAGCAATAACTTTGCAACATTAGAGCATAGTCTTCCTGCTATGTGGTCTGTACCATCTACAACAATTGACGTGGTTTGTTTAGATACAGACTTTGCGTCTTGTTTAGATACTGTCTTTTGTTGTTGCTTTGAGACTGTATTTTCTTGTTGTTTAGCCAATTATGCTCACTCCTTTTCCAGTAGGAAATTTTTCTATCATTTGGGAAAAACTAAAAACATTGCCACCAGACTGGATTATTTTTTTTGCAGCCGAACTTGAAATGGAAAATGAGCATATAGTAATTTTATGATCAATGTTTCCTGTTGCCAAAATTTTTCCAGGAACAACTATAGCATCATTTTCTTTAGACTTGTCATTTATTTGAGTTAAATTTACAACTTTTTTTGCAGAACTAGGTTTTTGTACAAGTTGAGCAAGTTTTGACCAAATGGGTGCATCATTTTTTGAAGATGCCGTTTTGAGTTGTTTTGCCATTTGGATTACCATTTGATTATGCATTTGAATAATGCGTTTTTGAACCCAAATATAACATGTGTGCTTATTCTGATTTTAAATCTTTGAGGATTGTTTTAAAATCTTCTAGTCTTTTTGAAAGCTCCTCTATTCCTCCAACTATTATCTGCTGAGGAGTTAAGGCGCCAGTTGACTCTACTGTTAGCACATGTTCTCCTTCCTTTTCAGTATTAACTAGAGTTGAAATGTTAGATGAATTCCATTTTGCATGTTCTGTTCCACGTCCCAATCTTGCATATGCTTCAATTTTTAGACGTTGTCCTGGTGCCATTACCACAATTGGGACTTTGTCAGAAGTTGGTTTGACTGTTTCATCTTCTGAATTAAGTTCTCGTGAAGTCAAAGTTCTTGTAGTATCAGACTCTCCAGCATCAATCATCAACATCACTCTACAGTTAGAACAACCAGTCTCACTTTTACAGTCACATTTTGAATTTTCAACAAATCTTGAGGTATCTGTTCTAATGGGAATCATTCCTAGTCTGTGGGCTATTCCCTCATCAGCAAGTACTGATGAATTTTCAATAATATCTACAGTATCTATAGCAAAAACTGGGACACCATTTAAACAAATTCTTCGTAAAGCATTGGCATATTGTAAAGGAATGCCCTTTAGTTTAACGGACATTTTTTGATCATCTTGACTGATTACTTCTAGAGAAGCCAAATTCTATTGAAAAACTTCCCAATCCAAATAAAAATCTAGCGAGCACTAATGTATAGATAAATACCAAAGTTTCATAATTATCAAAGTTATGGTAGACAAAGTAACCGTTGTCCGATATTCTTTTGCGGGAGAAAAATTTGAAATTCTAGTAAAGCCAGATCCAGCATTAGAATTCAAACTAGGAAAAAGAAAGGATGTTTCTTCTATCTTAGTTTCTGATGAAATCTATTCTGATTCAAATAAAGGTACAAGAGCATCTACTGAAAAATTGCAAAAAGCATTCAAGACAACTGATTCAATGGCTATTGCAGAAAGAATTCTTCAAAAAGGAGACCTAAATCTTACCACAGATCAGAGAAGAAAAATGACAACAGAGAAACGAAAACAAATTGTAGAATACATTGCTAAAACCTATGTAGATCCAAAATCACATCTTCCTCATCCTCCACTTCGAATAGAACAAGCAATGCAGGATGGACGAGTTTCAATTGATCCCCACAAAAATGTTGAAGACCAGATAAAAGATATTGTAGAAAACCTTCGTTCAATTATTCCATTAAAATCTGAAAATTTGACTTTAGAAATTATTGTGCCAGCCCAGTATACTGCCCAGTCTTATTCTGTTCTAAAGTCAACTGGGACTTTGAAAAAAGAAGAATGGCAAGCAAATGGTTCATTAAAAGCAATACTAGAAATACCTGCAGGAGCAAGGCCAAACGTGATTGATAGACTGGGTTCTATAACCAAAGGCACTGCTTCTGTTGAGGTAACAAAATAATGGGAAACAACAAAAGAAGATACGTTATACCTGGGGATGTAATTACAACTGGCCCCTACAGACCAGAACAAAATGTAATTCTACAAGGTGACAAAATAATGTCAACTGTAATTGGGATTTCAGAAATTTATGATGATAGCGTCAAAGTCATTCCTTTAACTGGAATATACGTTCCAAAAAACAATGATTTGGTTATTGGAAAAATAGTTTCACATAGCTCTCTATCGTGGGCAGTTGACATTAATTCATTATATCCAGGAATGCTACCTGCATCTGATGTTTTTGGAAGAAACTTTCAAGCCAGCTCAGATGATATGAATTCTAAACTTAAAAAGGGTGATTTAATCGTCGCAAGAATTGGCAATTTTGATCGTTCTCGTGATCCTTTGATTACACTTGGTGATAGAGAGTTAGGCAAGATTGAATCTGGCGAACTGGTTAGAATTTCACCAAGCAAAATCCCTAGATTAATTGGAAAACAAGGTACAATGATTCAGATTATAGAGACGGCAACTAATGCAACTATTACCATTGGTCAAAATGGATGGGTAGTAGTTTCATGTGAAACTCCAGATGGATTATCAAAGGCCATAAAGGCAATTAAAATGGTCGAAAAACAAGCACATATTGCTAATCTGACAGATAGAATAAAATCTATGTTAGAATCAAAAAGTGAATAATTATGGGTGGACGAGATACTGATTTAGTACTACTAGATGCAAATGGAATAAGATGTGATGGAAGAAAGATAGATGAAACTCGCAAGGTCACAATTAAAGCTGGGGTATTAAAAAACGCTAATGGTTCGGCATATATTGAATTTGGAAATAACAAAATTCTAGCAGGAGTTTTTGGTCCACGTGATGTGCATCCAAAACATCTGGCAAATACAGATACTGGAATAATTCGATGTAGGTACCACATGTCTCCCTTTTCTGTAACAGAACGAAAAAATCCAGCACCTTCAAGACGAGAAATTGAAATTGGAAAGGTCATCAAAGAAGCTTTACAGCCAGCCTTAATTTTAGATAAATTTCCAAGGACAACAGTTGATGTCTTTATTGAAGTCTTGCAAGCAGATGGTGGTTCAAGATGTGCCGCACTAGCTGCAGCCTCAGTAGCTCTTGCAGATGCAGGTATTCCAATGAGAGATATGGTCTGTGCTTGTGCTGCAGGAAAGGTTGCAGACACTATCGTTTTAGATGTAAACAACGAAGAAGATCAGGCGGGGCAAGCAGACATGCCAGTTGGTTATATGCCAAACTTGGGGAAAATAACACTATTTCAATTAGATGGAGTTTTAACATCAGATGAATACAAAAAATGTTTAGAGACTGCAATTGTTGGATGTAAACAAGTGTATGAAATTCAAAAACAAGCAATTCAAAATAAATTCTTTGAGAATGGTGCTGACTAAATGGCTAACGTTTCAATACTTGATGAGCTAAAAAGGAATCAGATTTTTGACCTACTCGAGAAAGGACAAAGAATTGACGGTAGAGCATTTGATGAACATCGTCCTCTTTCAATAGAAACTGGAGTAATTCCAAAAGCAAATGGCTCTGCACGAGTTCGGTTGGGAGATACTGAAGTTGTGGCAGGAGTTAAAATACAACCTGATAGGCCCTTCCCAGATATGGGAGATAAGGGAATTTTTATTTGCACAGCAGAAATCTTACCATTAGCACATCCAACTGCAGAGCCTGGCCCACCACAAGAAGGCGTTATTGAACTTGCTCGAGTTGTAGACCGCGGAATAAGAGAAAGCGGAATGATTGATTTGTCACAACTAGTTTTGCAAAAAGACAAATCAGTAATTGGAATATTTTCTGACAACAGCGTCATTGACCATGATGGCAACCTGTTTGATGCATGTGCTTATGCATCTACTGCAGCTATACTTTCTAGTAAGATTCCTAAATGGGAAATGAAAGATGATGTTCCAACACTTGTTGAAGGACAAGAATCTGATACACCAATTACAACTATACCAACATCAGTAACAATGGCAAGACTGGGTGAGCATATTGTAGTTGATCCAAATGCTGATGAATGGGCATGTATGGATGCACGATTGACCATTACTACAAATTCAGATGGGAATATTTGCGCTCTTCAGAAAGGAGGCTCTGATGGTTTTACTCTTGAACAACTCATAAAGTGTTCAGAAATTGCAATCACAGTCAGTGCAAAAATAAGAGAGATTATTAAAAATTCAAAAGGCGGAAACTAGAATTTGGCAAAAAAAACAATGCTCAAAGGTCTTGGAGCCAGATACGGCATTAAACCCAGAAAACAATACTCTCAGGTTCATTCTATTTTAAAAGCAAAAAGAAGATGTCCAGACTGTGGTTCAAAACAATTTGGCAGGCCAGCCGTTGGAATATGGCTATGCAAAAAATGTGGATACAAAATCGCTGGAACAGCTTATGACATTCCGAATTGATGCCAAAATCGAGATAGATGCAAAAGAAAAAACTAAAGCAATTTTTGATTCTATAAACACTGATAACAAATTTTATCCAGAAAATCCAACACATACAAAAATTACTTTAGATGACAAAATTTTCATCAAAATCCAATCAAAACAAATTCCTCATCTTCGTGCTAACCTAAATTCCACTTTGCGTTTAATTCAAGCAAGCTTTGATTCACTAGAATCGGTAAAAATATAAGAAAATCAATTCCTGATTGATTCAAATGGCTTCTGGACAACAAATACCACCCTGGCTGCAAGAACAATTAGTAAAAATGCAACAAGCTCAGCAAAATTTACAATCAATTATGGCTCAAAAACAACAATTGGAGTTAGAGCAACTAGAGTCAGATAAAGCATTAGAAGAGTTAAAGAAGGCAGGTGATGATGACGATGTCTATAAACACGCAGGCTCAATTCTCATAAAATCAAACAAAAAAGACCTCATTGCAGAGATTGAAGAACGAAAAGAATTGGCAAATACACGAGTTACTGTTCTGGGAAAACAGGAGACAAGAATTAAAGAAACAATAAAGGAACAAGAATCAAAAATTAATCAGATGGTTAAAAGTTCATCTTCAGGAGCTACTAGTTCTGGTACTCCCCCAAAACCAGAGCCACCCAAATAAAATATTAACATACAAAACAAATCTTTCTTGTGAATCTTAACAAACTGCGAATAGTTATTGATGAGAGAGAAAAAAAGAGTGGTATTCCAGATCTGTTAAAGGCAGTTGGTGTCAATACTGAGATTAAGACTCTACCAATTGGTGATTACATTGTTGCACCTGAAACCGTTGTAGAAAGAAAAAGCATTCGTGATTTAATGTCATCAATTTTTGATGGGAGATTATTTGATCAATGTGAAAGGCTAAAAGAACATTTTCAACATCCAATAATTTTGATTGAAGGCAATGTAGATGAAATTGAATCTATTACAGAAAATCCCTTAATTTTTTATGGTTCTTTATCGACAATAGCAATTGATTTTAAAATTCCTATAATTCCAACTCCAAATGCTTCACATACTGCAAAATTGCTAGTATCGATGTGTTCAAGAAAAGAAACTTCAAAGGGGCCATTTCTAAAAAAGATTAGAAAATCTAATGATACTCATAGACAACAACTTTCAGCATTGTGTAGTTTGCCAGGGGTAGGAGAAAAAACAGCAATACGCATGCTTGAAAAATTTGGAACTCCTCTGAGAGTTTTTACTGCCTCATCTACAGAACTTTCAAAAGTTGAAGGTCTTGGAGGTGCTCGTGCTAAAAAAATAAAGAAAATGCTTGAAAGTAAAAGCAAATTCCAAAAAAAATCAAACCAAAAAACCCTGCATGACTAGATCATTTGAGGGATTTTTTCTTTAGTAATTTTCGTCGAAGTTTGTTTCCACAGAGAGGACAAACAGTTAGCTTTGAAAAATTTTGGTGACATCCAGGACAAAAATAAACCCAATTTCCTACATTTTTTATTCCTGAAGTCATAACAGGGATTACTAGTAACCCTAGATTCTTTGCTACATTTGATACTGCAAAATCATCTGTGATCAATTCTCCGCAAAGTTCCAAGCTTAGGGCAAGAGATGATAAATCTTCTTTAGAAAGTTTTTGATAGTCGCCTGTTTTTTTTGCAGTGTTGGTTACAGATTCTATGAATTTTTTTTGAGGTTCTTTTATCTCAAGTCTTTTTGTTTCCAGTAATACTCCTAATGCATCATGATTTTTTTTGATGTGTTTTATTTCTTCAAACACTGATGATGTAGTATAGTATTTTGATGATGATGCAAAAGGAATGCCTGCATAAAACGCGCTTGCATCTAAAACTCTAAAAACCAAGCTTGCTCATCTGTC
>JAZGIF010000114.1:0-8514 GCA_036481835.1 Nitrosopumilaceae archaeon | reverse complement strand
TCATAATCTTGATCGAATTCTTAATTTTATAGAAAAAGCTGCAAAAAAAGAGGCACAGCTATGTGCCTTTCCTGAATTTATGATGTTTTATACAACTTCTTCACAAACTCCAAATGAGCTTGCAAGTCTAGCAGAAAAAATTAACGGAAAATTTGTGACTGAAATCAAATCAGCTGCAAAAAAAAATTGCATTAATGTTGTTGGAACGTTTTATGAAAAAAGTAAAAAAAAGAATCGCGTGTATGATTCAGCTTTTTTAATTAATAATTCTGGCAAAATTCTATCTACTTATAGAAAAATTCACCTATACAATGCTCTTGGCTTTAGAGAATCTGATAAAATGACGCCAGGATCAAAAATTACTTTACCTTCAAAAACTTCCGTTGGAAGACTTGGCATGCAAATTTGTTATGATTTAAGATTTCCAGAAATGTCACGTATTCTTGCGTCTGCAGGCTCTGAGATATTGGTTGTACCATCTGCATGGGTCAGAGGGAAGATGAAAGAAGAACATTGGCTAACCCTTAACAAAACTCGTGCAATCGAAAATGGGTGTTATGTGATTGCCCCAGATCAGGTAGGAAACATTTACTGTGGTAGAAGTGTAGTAGTAGACCCTTTTGGAAAAATATTACTTGATATGAAAAAACGTCAAGGAATAGGCTATGTTAACATTTCACTTGATAAAGTTAAGCAAACAAGAAAGGCATTACCTCTTCTTAAAAACAGACGTACTGATCTTTATCGGAATTTTAGGATTTAGCAGACTTTGCTTTGCAAGAAATATTTGAACATCTTCTAACCCACTTTTGTCGTCTAGTATAGCGAAAAAAAATAATCGGCCATGAACAAAACTCACACCGAATTTTAGTAGCTCTAAGCTTTGCTTTTTGGAAAAGAGGAGATGATGCTTTGCATCCATTATAATAATTTGAACAACCAATAAACCTCTTTTTTGTTTTATTGGATCTTATTACCATCAGTTGTCCAATTTTACACTCGGGGCAATCAACAAGACCATTTTTTGGAGAATTAGTTCCTAAGATGATATACATTTTTTTTTTGGAAGACCAAGATAGGTATCCAGTATTGTCAAAATATTGATTAATTTCGTTTTTTAGTATAGTAATTTTTCTTTTTGTTGGATTTACACTATTTCTAAGAGTACGAACTTTTGTTTGAACAATTTGAGATGAACTTTTTTGTAATCCCATGAGTTACTAGATTATTTTTACTTAATGAAACCCGTTGAACAATTTTTATAGGGATTCTTGTCAGCGACATTTGTGGAAAAAGTTTGTGTTATTGGTGCAGGAAGTACAAAATATGGAAAACTAGAAGATAGTATTTCAGATCTTACCATTCAAGCTTCTGCTGATGCAATACAAAGTGCAGGTATTGTACCTAAAGACATCAAAGCAGGATACATTTCAAATGTTTTTGGAGTAGCTGATAAACAAGTTCACTTAGGACCTGTAGTAATGAGTAATCTAGGAATTCCTGAACGACCATCTTTGTCTATAGAGTCAGCATGTGGTAGCGGTTCAGTTTCTTTTAGAGAAGCATATGCTAATGTTGCAGCGGGATTTTACGACGTAGTTTTAGTAACTGGTGTAGAAAAAGTAACACAGACTGGTACAGAATGGACAACAACTTACTTTTCATACTGTTCAGATTTCTTTTATGAAGGACAATCTGGTGCATCTTTTCCTGGACTGTT
This sequence comes from Nitrosopumilaceae archaeon, assembly GCA_036481835.1. Classification (GTDB taxonomy): domain Archaea; phylum Thermoproteota; class Nitrososphaeria; order Nitrososphaerales; family Nitrosopumilaceae; genus CSP1-1. The sequence goes on along the minus strand of JAZGIF010000114.1, from coordinate 6,794 downwards.
TGCATCAATGGCTCGCGCATACTTGACAGAGTTTAAAGCAACAGAAGAAGATTTTGCAATGGTTGCAGTAAAGAATCATGAAAATGGTTTTTTAAATCCTAAAGCACATATGCGGAAAAAAATTACAGTTGATGATGTAATGAATTCACCAGTTGTTGCAAGTCCACTAAAACTCTATGATTGTTGTCCTTTCTCTGATGGTGCAAGCTCTGTAATAATTTGTAGTGAAAAATTTGCTAAAGATCACTCAAAAGACTACATCCAAGTAATTGGTTCAGGTAGGGGTGGATCACCTGCTGCACTACAAGGACGTCAGCATTTAACAACAATTCCAAGTACCAAGATTGCATGTGAGGCTGCATACAAGATGGCTGGGATAACTCCAAAAGATGTTGATTTTGCTGAAGTTCATGACTGTTTTACAATTGCAGAAGTTGTTGATACTGAAGACCTTGGTTTCTTTGCAAAAGGAAAGGGAGTTGATGCAGTACGAGAAGGACAAACAAAAAGAAACGGTGAAGTACCGATTAATCCTTCAGGAGGGCTAAAATCCAAGGGACACCCTATCGGTGCCACAGGTGTAGGACAGGTGGTTGAAGTTTTTGACCAGCTTACTGGTAAGGCAGGCGAAAGGACTGTAAATGATGCAAAAATTGGTTTAACTCAAAACTTTGGCGCCACAGGTGCCAGCTGTGCTGTACATATATTCCAAAGTGTGTAAATTGTCAGCAAAACAGCAATTTATTGATGCAGCCAAAGCAGGAAAAATTCTTGCAAGAAAATGTAAAAAATGTAGCGAGCTTCATTTAGCAACAGTATATTTTTGTCAAAACTGTGGAAATCGGGATTTTGAAGATGCTCCATTAGATGGAACAGGTTCTGTGGCAACCTTTACGATAATTACAGTTCCTCCAGCTGGTTTTGAAAAATATACTCCCTATGCTTGGGTTGTACTAAAATTGGATAATTCAGAACTCAGGGTTTCTGGATTTATGGCAGGAATTTCAAAACCTGCTGATTTGCCAGTTGGGGCACGAGCCAAAATAGTAGGTTTTGACGATCGAGGAATTCTCATCGAAAAACAGTAAACCAATTTTACTGAAATCATTAAAAAAATTCAAAAAAGATTTTTTATAGCTTTTTCCATCCTAAACTTTTATGTCAGTAGAAATAGTTTGTGGAAAATGTGGTGAAAAGATCTCGAACATGAAAATGTTAAAGTCTTTAAAAGATGTTGTAAAACCTTATAACAGCAAGTGTCCTTCTTGCGGACAGGCTCTTTCAACATCAGAATTTACATTAGATGTTCAAGAAACCTGATCGTAAATCTTGCATAAATAACACAGTCATAAATCTTAATTACCCCTTGATCTTTTAGACATGGATATGGAACTGAGTGCGGGGGTTATAGAAGATGATAAACAAGAGAGAGGTAGCATCTTACAATCCACATCAAAACGCGTAAGAATGATCTTTTCTGTGATGGCAAGCCCTAACAGAATTGATATTTTAAGAATCCTAAATTCTAAAGGACCACTAACTTATTCAGAATTAAAATCACTTGCTGGATTCAAATCCAAAAAAGAAAGTGGAAAATTTGCCTACCATTTAAGGAAATTATTGAGACAATCGCTTGTAGCACTAAACAAATCTGAAAGACGATACACCATCACCAATCTAGGAAAACTAGTTCTTAGTTTGGCCAGACAAATTGAAGAACGTTCAATAATTGAAAGCGGAAAGATGTATGTGAGAACTTCACATGAATCAATTGAAGAATTTAACTCACATAAAATAATTCAATCTCTAGTACGTGAAGGAAGCCTTCCATTAGAATTGGCACAAAAGATTACAGAAGAAGTAGAAAATCGTATTTACAAATATCAAACCACATACCTTACCGGATCTTTAATTCGAGAGATGGTAAACTCTGTCCTTTTAGAACATGGTCACGAGGACTACAGAAACAAACTTGCACGATTAGGAATGCCAGTCTTTGAGGTTAAAGAAATGATTTCAAATGTAGATAATATAGACAACGGAGCAGAAGGGCTATTATTTAAAACCGGTCAAACAGTCTTTTCCGAACATCTAATCCTTAACATGCTACCAAAAGATGTAGCAGATTCTCATCTGTCAGGTGATCTCCATATTGCAAATCCAGGCGTATGGTCACTCTTACCAGATACGATTTTTATTAATTTGAAGGAACTCATAGAAGATGGGATTGACCTGAGAGGAAAGGCCTTAGGAGTGACTAGAATTCCCTCAATCAAAAACATAGATAACCTAACTTCTTCCCTATCGATGATAATTTCTCTGATTTCTAAGGAAGCTTCGCAGGAAGTGGTAATGGAAGGATTAGTTCCTCTTTTGACTAAACATTCCAAAACTCTAACAGAATTAGAACAAAAATTAACAAATGTCTTTGCCACCTCTTCTACTAATTCACAATACACTAGCAAAGCTACACTTGTTTCTTTCATAGTTCCACTTGGTACTGATCAGAAAATTGTAAAAACAATACTTTCTGCATACAAAGATTATGCAAAAATTACACCAATTCCAAAAATTGGTCTTATAATTGATTATGAGAAAGGAAAACTATCTGATGTATCTGAAATACTTGCTGAAGTAATAATTCTTGGCGGAAAGATTTACTTTTCAAAAGGTGCAGCATCTAGCAATGGTACTCATCGAGCAGATACAAAGAATACAGGAGCTGCATCAATTAAATTCCAATCATTATCAATTAACCTGCCTCGACTTGCATTTGAATCAAACAAAGATGAAACATACTTTAGAGCAAGATTAGCATTATTGATGAAACCTGCTCTTTCTTCCATGTCATTAAGAAAAAAAGACATTGCTGATTTAACTAGACGCGGTCTTAATCCAATACTTGCAGCAAATACACAATACATGCAACGAAGTTCAAGTTCTCTTATTGTTAATCTTGTAGGACTACGTGAAGCTGTTTTTAAAATTCTAGGATACAAGGATAATAAAGAAGGTAGAGATATTTTGCATAAAGTAATTGAAACCGCAGTGGACGTTGCCGCAAAGAAAGGAAAAGAAATTGGAGATGATGTTAAGATCTGTATGACAGAGAGTGAAGGATCTACAAGATTTGCTACACTAGATGGTGAAAAATACGGCAAAAACTCTGTATTACAATCACTGGAAGGTAAACCTTATTCAGAAGGAGTTTTGTTTGAAGCATCTGAAATACCTGAATTAACAGCTAAAAACGATAAGATCGTTGAATGCAACAAACTTTCAAAGACGCTTAATGGCGGATTATTAACAAGGATCAGGTTTGATAAAGATGCCAAGGTTTCGGAGATCAAAAAAATAATTGAAAAGGCTGGCGTTCTAACCTCTTCCTTCAAACCAGAAAAGCAAGTTGCAATATGTGGAAATTGCGGTTTGAAAGATGAAAAGCTAGGAGAAAAATGTCCTAACTGTAAATCTCCTTACATCATTTCGTAACGAATTTCGCAAACATTTTCTCATTGGATAAAAATTATTTCCTATAGTTCATCTTTAATCTTCTTACAACTACTGAATTCGCAATTAGTGTGAAATGGGACCGGTATGAATTTCATAGTTTTGGTGTAAAATATGTTGAGCTAAATCTTGTTTGGATAAATTTTTTTTTGCCATAGAAGTTATATTCAGAAGTATATTACGTTCTGCAGGGGAGATATTATCACGGTTGACAACACGCAAATAGAGAGTAGTATCGCGGAAATTCGAAAGAGAAATGGAAATGTTACTAGTTTCAACAAAGAAAAGATCACAAATGCAATTTACAAAGCTCTTGCAGCAACTTCTGAAGGCGATCGAGATCTAGCAGAAGATCTTACTGATGGCGTTCTAAAAAAATTATTCCAGCAAGGATTTTCAGCATCCACTCCTCCAAGTGTTGAAGATATTCAAGACATGGTTGAATCCACTCTGATTGACAGAGGATATAGTGAGATAGCTAAAGCATACATCCTGTACAGGCATGAACGAAGAAAGCTTAGAGATGATAAAATGAGAGTGCTTAATCTTAAGATACTTGATCCTGTATCCAAAAAATTTGATCTTAATTCTTTGAGGGTTTTAGCATCAAGATATCTAATGAGAAACAAAAAAAGTGATATCATTGAGAGTCCGTCTCAAATGTTTGAAAGAGTTGCTCTTCTTATTGCCTTGGGTGATGTTTTAAGAGACAATGCAGTATTTTCAAAAGAAGGAAACCACACTCAAGATGTAGAACAGGCAAGAAGTTATCTTGGAAAACTAGATGATTTTGATTACAAATTCAAAATAGGTGATTACTATCTTAACAAGTGGGACTTTCGTGGTCTGATAAACCTGTACATTGATCTTGCAATGAAAGGCGAGATGAAAGTTGGATTCAAAGAATTTTTGACAATGTTGGCTGCCAAAAAATTTGATAATTATTCTGACAAGGTTTCTGAATACTATGAGTTAATGACTCAACAAACTTTCCTTCCAAATTCACCAACTATGATGAATGCAGGTGGTCGTTTAGGACAACTCTCTGCATGTTTTGTTTTGGATATGCATGATGACATGGCAGCAATTATGAAATCAACATCAGACGCTGCACTAATTTTCAAATCAGGTGGTGGTGTAGGAATTAACTATTCAAATTTACGACCAGAAGGAGATATAGTTGCATCAACATCTGGTGTTGCTTCCGGTCCAGTTTCCTTCATGAATATAATTAACACAGTTACCGAGGTGGTAAAACAAGGAGGAAAGCGTAGGGGTGCAAATATGGGCATAATTGAGGCATGGCACCCAGATGTTGAAAAATTCATTACAAACAAGACTGAACCTGGAATTCTCGAAAATTTCAACGTAAGTGTAGGTATTTGGGAAGACTTTTGGAATGCCTTAGTAAATGGTGAAGATGGCAAGTATATGCTAAGATCCCCAACTAATAAAGAGCCAGTTAGAGAAATAAATGCACACCAACTTTTCGACTTGATAGCGCTTTCTGCATGGAGGAGCGCGGAGCCTGGTTTGATCTTCTTTGATAAAATAAATCAATACAATGTTTTTGCAAAAGCTAGGGGAGGTCCATTGCGAGCTACAAATCCATGCGGCGAACAAAGTTTGTATCCATACGAATCGTGTAATTTGGGTTCTATCAATTTAGCAAACCTAGTGAAACGAAAGGCAGATGGGCAGTTTGAATTTGATTGGCAAGGATATGAAGAAACTATCAGAAAAACAACCAGGTTCTTAGATAATGTTATTGATATGAATTTGTATCCAGTTTTAGAAATTGATGTAGCATCTAAAGAGTCTAGAAGAATCGGACTAGGTGTAATGGGAGTTGCAGATCTTCTCTACAAACTTAGAATTCCCTACAATTCAAAAGAAGGTTATGAATTTCAATCAAAACTTGCAGAGGCTCTAACCTATTATTCTATGGAAGAAAGTGTGGCACTTGCAAAAACAAGAGGAAAATTCCCATTGTGTTCAAAGACAGAATTCCCTGAAGGTAAGATTCCAGTTGCAGCATATTTTGAAAAACCAAAAAGTCAACATACCTATGATTGGGATGCACTAATAGACAAGATCAAAAAATATGGAATAAGAAATGTACTTACAACAACTGTAGCTCCTACTGGAACTCTTTCTATGATAGCTGATTGCTCTAACGGAATGGAACCAACCTTTGCATTAGTATTTGAAAAAAGAGTTACTGTTGGTAGATTCTTTTATACTAACAAAATCTTTGAACAAGTTCTCAAAGACAACGGACTTTATAGTGAAGAACTTATTTCAAAAGTTGCTGACAACTATGGTTCAGTTAAAGGAATTCCAGAAATTCCAGAATGGATGCAAAAGATCTTTGTTACAGCAATGGACATACACTGGACTGATCACTTAATGGCACAAGCAGTATGGCAAGACTGGATTGGTAATGCAATTGCAAAGACTATCAACATGCCTTATGATGTATCTGCTGATGATGTCAAGGCTTCCTACCTACTTGCTCACGAAATGGGACTAAAGGGAATCACTATTTACCGAGATGGTTCTAGACACAAGCAGGTTTTGCATATGGTAAGTGACAAGGCAGAAAAAACCTTTGATGTAAGACCCAGTACCTACCTAATTGATTATGTGAATTCTCATATCAATAATTCATACATTAAAACTCAAGTTGATAATGCCTTGAGACTTGAAATTCCAAAAGAAGAAGTTTCTCAACAAACTCCTGTTACCGAAGAACAAAAAGAAGAAACTCTCTGTCCAACTTGTAAAAATAACCTAGTTTTCGTTGAAGGGTGCAGCCTGTGCATAGAATGTGGATATAGCGGCTGTACTTCAGGATAGAACAATTCATCACAACTTTTTTACAGTCTTTTTTACTTTCGACTTTATTGAATAAAAAAACCTCAATTGCTATTGGAGCAGGAATATCAATAGTAATTATTGTGGGCGTTGCGTTTGCATTAACATATGAATCTGAACCAGACAAGATGATTTTTCAAGGTGAACGAAACAAGAAACTAGGTCTTGTTATTAACACTCCTGAAACTGCAACAACTCTCGAGACATTAAATGAAGTCTATTCAAAAGCATCTTCCATTGGAATTGGACGCAGTAATGTCTACATGTTTTGGAATATAATTGAACCAGAACAAAGAAACTACAATTGGGATCAATATGACATCCTAATGAGTTTTAACAAAAAAAGTGATCTCAAAGTTACATTGTACTTTTCTCTAATTAATGGAAACACACTTGGTCCATTTCCT
>JAZGIF010000113.1:0-8505 GCA_036481835.1 Nitrosopumilaceae archaeon | reverse complement strand
CTGTCTCCTACTTTCAAACTTCTTTCGATGTTTACTTTTTCACCTAGTCGTAAATTTCCAAGATCCGTTTTTTTAATAGTTTCATCAATCATTTCAAAATTACATTTATTTTTTGAAATCTTTGTCACACTAAGACATACGCCGTTTATAGCAACACTTTGTCCAATTTTAAGTCCTTTAGTATGTTTTCCTAGATCTACTGTCATCTGAAAAGCACTACGATTTTTGGTATTTTGACTAATTTTTGTTACTTTACAAATTCCTTCAATGATACCAGTGAACATATCTTAATTTGAGATTAATTCTGTATAAAAAGCCTAATCTCATTATTCTAAAATCTTTTACCTAGCATAAATGAAATAGAATCATCTTGATTTCAGGTACTCGATTAATGGAAAAAATCCTCTTTGGTGTTGCTAAACAGTGGATAGCTGGTGATTCTATAAATGACGCATTAGACTCTGCTTTTATTGCTTACAAAAATGGAAGACATGCAATTATTAATAAATTAGGAGAATATCATACTTCAAAAACTCAAATTAACAAAACAGTTAAAGAATATAAAAAAATTATGTCCACTCTTAGAAAAAAGAAAATTCGTGGTGCAATATCGGTAAAACCTACACAAATAGGTCTTTCAATTAGTAAAACAGAGTGTTTAAAAAATTTCCAAACTATAATTAATGCTGCAATTCAATCACACATTTTTGTGTGGGTTGATATGGAATCATCCGAACACACTGATGAAATAATAGAAATCTATTATGATTTATTTGCAAGATATGAAAGGTTAGGAATTGCAATTCAGGCCAATCTAAAAAGAACAAGAAATGATCTTATGGATTTACTAGAACATGGGGCAAAAATCCGTCTTGTAAAGGGAGCATATAAGGAAAATAGTAGAATTGCATTCAAAACTAAAGAAAAAGTAGATGAAAATTACAAAAATCTAATGAAGCTACTTTTCAAAAAAGGAAATGAATTTGGAATAGCAACTCACGATTCTAAAATGATTGATTTGGCGATTAGACTTTCGAAAAAAAATCATAGAAAATTTGAATTTCAAATGCTAAAAGGTATCAGAGATAAATTAAAACCTGAACTTGTAAAAAAACAGTTTGTAGTTTCAGATTACATACCATATGGAACAAATTGGCTTGCATATTCAATACGTCGAGTAAAAGAAAGAAAACGAAATATTTTGTTACTTGGACATTCATTAATTCAAGGACATCGAGTTTGAGTTTGTCCTCTCATAAATTGTTGCAAGTAGTTTACTCCTCCTGCCCCTTTTCCGGATGAACCAGAGTTTTTCCATCCAACAAAAGGTTGACTTCTAACTAAAGCTGCAGTTGTTGCACCAGCAGCTCTGTTTGCATAAACTGTTCCTGCTTGAATTTTATCAAAAAATTGTTCAAGTTGTTCTTTGTTTTCTGTAAATATTCCTGCAGTAAGTCCATATTCTGTATCATTTGCAAGCTGAATAGCTTCCTCAAAATTATCGTATTCATCAACACAAAGAATTGGAACAAACAATTCTTCTTTCATTAATTTATTATTTCTTGGGAGTTTTGTAATAATTGTTGGTTCTACATAGTAACCGTTTTTGTTATCAATACTTTCTAAAACATTTCCACCCTGGATAATTTTTCCATCCTTTTTTCCAAGTTCTACAGCATCTTTAAATTTTTTTTGAGCAGATTCATTAATTACTGGACCTAAGAATGTATTTTTTTCCCAAGGTAAACCAATCTTTAATGAATTTGTTTTTTCAACAAGTTTTTTCATAAATGGTTCTGAAATATTTTTTTGAATATACACTCGAGAACATGCACTACATTTTTGTCCTCCATACCCAAATGCTGCACGAACTACTCCTTCTACAGCCTTTTCAAGATCAGCTGATTCAGTAATAATTACAGGGTTTTTTCCTCCTGTTTCAGAGATAAATGGTTTCACAGTTTTTTCAGTAAATTTTTGGTATCCTTTCATGCCTACCTCACGAGAACCAGTAAATGCAATTCCATCAACATTAGAGCTTTCAATGAGTGTTTTTCCAACAACAGAACCTGGTCCTGTCAAAAAGTTAATGGCTCCATTAGGGAGTTTTTTGTAGAGTTCTTTTACAAATTTGAATGAAGAAATTGGGGTATCGCTTGCAGGTTTTAAAATCGCAGTGTTTCCCGTGATTAATGCACCAGTTGTCATACCAATTGCAATAGCTGATGGAAAATTGAATGGGGAAATAATTCCCCAAACGCCATAGGGTTTGAGAATAGTTCTTGTTTTTTCATTTGGGTTTGGGCTCTTTGTCTCTTTTGAAAATCCTTCATTAAGTTCAAGTTGTTCTGCATAAAATCTCATAAAGTCAATTGCCTCATCAATATCTCCCATGGCTTCTAGGCGATTTTTTCCGTTCTCAAATGACATGATAGCAGACAAGTAGAATTTTTGCCTTGAAAACTGCTCTGCGCATTCTAGAAAAATTTTAGCACGTGTTTGATAGGAAGTATGCGACCAACTAGAAAATGCCTTTTTAGCTACTTCTATTGCAGTCAATGTTTCTTCTTGTGTTGCAAGTGGAAAATTTCCTAGAACAAGACTGGTATTTGAAGGAGATTTTATTGAAAATGTATTGTCCGAAAAAATCTCCTTACCATCAACTATTATTGGGTAGTCTTTTCCAAGTTCGCTAGTTACTTTTTTAACTTCATCTTCAAACTTTGCGTGAAATTCGTCTGTTTTGTTATTAGCTGCTGCATTTCCCCAAGTGTATTCATTTTCAAACATAGATGATTTACGTATGATGCATATTTTAATTCAACACAAATTTTTGTTTATAAAATTACGCAACAAACCAAAAACAAGCGACTTGTACCCTATAAGACATACCATTTTTCATCAAAAAACATGGGAAAATCCAGAGCAGCAAGAAGTGCTGCTGCAAAAAAAGCTGCCCGTACTAGAAAAAGAAACGTAAAGATAAAGGCTGAAGCAAGAAGAAAGGCTGCTGCACGAAGGAGACGACGTGCAGGTACAAGAAGAACTTCACGAAGGAGAAGTTCTACAGGCCGGAGAGGAGCTTCACGCCGAAGATCCGCACGAAGGAGAAGATAAAATCTCCTTAACTTTTTTTATTCTAATGAATGTTTTTCAGCTTGTGATAATTTGACACCAAATGATAAATCTGATTTCTCATCCAATGATGTACTAGAACTTTTTTGACCTAAGACGAATCCAAAAAAGAAAAGCCCAATTCCAACAAGACCTAATGCAATACTGATGTACTCTATTGACATAATTTTACCATAAATTTTTGGTGAATTTAACTTAATCGTGTATTAATGTTCAGTTATTTACTGTTAGATATCACTTCGCCAATGATTCTTGATGCAAGATGTGAAGTTCTATCTTTAATGTCGTAACTGGGACATACTTCCATCAAATCCATGCCAACAATGCCGTGCTTTACTATTTCTTTAAGAAGATACACAGCCTCAACATTTTTCAAACCCATTGGAACTGGAACAGATACGCCAGGTGCAAAAGATGGATCAATGCAGTCCATGTCAAAAGAAATGTAGACATTATTTCCAATAGTTTCTAATATTGAATTGACAATTTCTTTTACTCCATTTTCCACAATGTCAAATGGAGTAATGATTTTCAAATTATGCTTTTTTATGTTATCAAGTTCTTCCTGTTCAGGGGTTCTGATTCCAATTTGGACGCTAGATTTGATATCTATATTTGGTAAGACATCATGAAATACAGAACCATAGTAATTCGTAGTGGAACTGACAAAATCTGGATGAGCATCAAAATAAACAAGCGAAAGAGGTTCAGTTTTTTTTGAAATTGATTTTATTACCTTTGCAGTAATAGAATGATCTCCGCCTATTAGAATAGGAATTTTTGATTTTGAAATTATTTTTCCAAAAACTTCTTCAATTTTTTCTCTAGGGATGTTACCATAATCAAAAACTTTTTTTTGTGATAAACCAGAAAAAGGAAGTCCCAGAGTCTTAGTTCCTTTTCTCGTGTATGAATCTCTGATATTAGAAATCTCACGAATAAAATGTGGTGCTTCAGATGTTCCTTTTCTTAAAGAGTGTGATTGTGATTCATCAGGAATACCAATAATTACTAAATCCGATTCATCAAAATCTTCAGTATTTGCCCAACAAATCTTTTTTTCCATGTCTCTAATTTTGAATCTATATAGAAATGGTTTACTAGTGTTTGGCTTAGGTTTTAATTAACTAAATGTGAGGGTATCTAATTGCCCAGTCAATATTTTGTTGAGGTTGATGATTTTGCATGTTTTGCAAGATATGTTTGCGCCATTAGAGAAAATCCGTTAAGAGTATACTCTCATAATCTGAATGGAAAAATGGTGTTATCTAGTAGAAGAATTCTTTCAAATAGTTTACTTTCATTTTATACTCCTGCTTCCAAATCTGGAAGATATGTCTCATATTCGGCAAAAGGAGGAAAAGAAGAATGCGATATTGTAAATTCAACAAAGGCATTATCCTCTTATGCACCAATTGTTCATCTTAGTTCCCTTCCTCCATCATTTAACATACATCCAAAGAAAATTGAAGACAAATTCAAACCTATTCAAGTGAAGGATTTAGGAAGTCTTGCAAGACTAACTTATGATCCAGAATTGCCTGACGAACCTGATTTGACACTATTCCTTTTTCCTTACAAGCAAAAATGGGTTATTGGGTACATTACTAAAATTGACTTGGAAGACGTTATTTACTTTTTTAATTATGCTGTTCTTGATGAAGAACCATCAAAACCATTCTTGAAATATTCCTTACAAGAGACCAAAGAACCAATATTTACAGACAAATTCCAACATGGATATTCTTATTTGCCCATCATTAAATTAAAAAAAGGACATGAAATCTTTGGTTTACGTTAGATTTGTGATGAAATATTAAAAAATTAATTATTTTTTCTTCGTTCTAAACTCTTCATCTTCTTCATCAAAGTCGTCATGATCGAAGTCTTCGTCCAGACCCATTGGTGGTTCTAAGGGTTTCTTTTCCTCTGGAATAATATCTGGAATTAATTCTGCCTTTATCATATTTTTTTTCACGCTCTCAATGCCCATCAGGGTAAGAGTAGACCTGATATGATCGAATTTCCGGATTTGACCTATAACTGTTTGTCTGACATTTTCGGGCGTTTTTGATTCAACGGTTGCTATGATATCATAGGATCCTAAGGTTCCATGAACCTCCTTGACATTTTTTAAATTCTTTATTTCTTCAATAACTTGTTTTTCTGAACCCAAATCACAATTTATCAAGACATATGCTCGTTCCATGACATTCTATACACCTAATTAGAAAAAAAGATATTGCCGAATCTCTGAGTTTAATTGAGAAAAATGGGATTATACGGTGTCTACGGAAGTCATACTACAGAAGCGTGCCCTTTGAATAACCAACAAACACGACAAATGGTAATTGAAGGAGGACCAAAATTCAAAGATGTTGCAGAGCAAGCAGGAGTTAAGGTGGTATCACAATATCATTCTGGACTAGAGCACACGTTTTTGTGGGTTCTTGATGCAAAAGATGGTCAAACAGTTGAAACCTTGATGATTCAGGCAGGTATTGCAAAATTTAACGCTCTCAAAATTGTTCCCCTTCTGACCTTTGAAAATGTAATAGAAAAGTGTAAACAAGTCTAGAATGGAAAAAATTTTTCGTTTTATTTTTTTACTTTAAGGTATTTTCCAAAAACTCTAGGGTTTTTTCCCAAGCATCATCAGCCTCTGCTGGTGCATAACGTTCACCAGTGGGATTTGCAAAGGCATGATCAACTCCCGGATAAATATTGATATCGTTTGATATATCAAGTTCATTTAGTGAGGATTCAAAGGCGTTAACACTGTCAACTGGAATTCCTTGGTCAAGCTCGGCAAAAATTCCTAAAACAGGCCAGTCTATTTTAGAAAGTTCTTCTGGATCAGATACTAATTGGCCATAGTAAATTACAGTTGCATCCATCTCCGGATTATTTAATCCAAGTTTCAACGACTGTCCTCCACCAAAACACCAACCAATGGAACCAAGTTTTTCGACGTTGTGATTTTCAATTAAAAATTCTGCTGCTGAATTCATATTAGATGTTCCTGATTCTTGTTCAAATGATGTTACAAGTTCTCTTGCATGGTCTGAAGTAGTAGCAACATCTCCAAACAAATTCACTGCAAGAACAACATATCCGTGAGAAGCAAGTTCTTTAGCAGTATCTTTGATGTTATCATTTAATCCCCACCATTCATGTATCATTACAATACCTGGATAATTACCTGAATCAGAAGGTCTTGCAAGAAATCCTGATGTTCCATCATAATCTATTAGATTTGTTTCAACCTTCAGGTCACCACCTGAAGTAACATCGGAGTTTTGTGTAATTGTAGAATCTACATCGGGTAAATCATGAACTTTCCATGGTTTTTGGTTAAGTTCATCCCATTTTTCATCAATGATTGCTGAAACCACATTTCCACTTGATACAACCAAATTCATTGTGTGAGAAGTAATTACCTGGGCCAGAAACTTATCTGATCTATCTCCATATCCAGCTTGACTACTAGTAAATTCTGCATTAATTACATATTGTTCAGGAAAAGATTCTCTTACTAATTCTATTTGGAGATCTAAGCTATCTTCAATTCCATCAAATGCAAATGTTGGACTAGATTTTACAAACCAACTAGCGACATCAAGTGAAATCTGTGCAGTATCGGTTTGTTCGTGTGATGCCCATCCTCGTTGTAATAATGGATAAACACTGGTTGGTTTTACACAAGCCAAATTACCGTTAATTTTGGTAACTAAAACTAAGCCTTCATTACATTTCCCATCTTCAATTGCAGAATAAACTAAAACTGGAGTTGAAAAGATTAGTACTAATCCAAGAATAATGCTTAGAAGCTTTTTCATGTAACTAATTTTCTTATTACACTAATTACGTCTTTTGATGGTAATTAAGATTGGTTCGTAAGAGAAAATTTTTGTATGTTATATGAGAATATATCTTGTATGACACTGATGGTAAAGTGTAAAGGATGTGGGAACAATTTTCCATCGAAAATTCAAATGGCAGATACATCGTATTGGCATAAACCCATTTTAATTAACGAAATTAATCAGGACTGTCCTGGGTGCGGAAAAAATTTTTCATATAATAAAGAAGACCATTTTTTTAGTTAAGATTCTATTAGAGCCAAAAGTGCTTTTGCTCTTTTGTAATGAACTTCATCAATCATTTTACCATCAACAGTTGTAGCTCCTTTTCCTTTTTTTGTAGAGTCTAAATAAGTACTGCAAACTTTTTTTGCCCATTCAATTTCAGTTTTATTTGGATGAAAAATTTTATGTGTAACTGAAATTTGATCAGGATGAATCAATGTTTTTCCCACATAACCAAGACTTCTACCAATTTTGCAATCATCATGTAAACCATCATTATCTTTTAGATCCTGCCATATACCATCTAAGGCATAAACACCAGCTGCTGTGGCTTCAAGTGGAATTTTTGCTCTTGCAAAATTTGCACCTTGGGAATGCTTAGTATATTCAATTCCCATATCATTTAGTAAATCAAACACTCCAAAGACAATTGCAGGTATTCTTTTACTAGAGGAGGCAATTTCAAATGTGTTAACTACTCCTTGAGCAGACTCTATTGAGGGAATTAATTCCGTTTTTGATAGGTTACGTTTTTTTTCAAGACTAGAAATGGTTTTTTCAATTTTTTGTAAATCCATTGCATTGCTAACTTTGGGAATAACGATTCCGTCAAGCCCTATTTGAAGAACTTCCTCTAAATCATCATCTACTTTACCAGAATCAGGAGAATTTGTTCTAACAAAAACTTCAGCAGAGAATTGTTTTCTATTTTTGAGCATCTCTTTGATTAAGATTCTAGCATTTTTCTTTTCGTTATCTGGAACTGAATCTTCTAAATCAAAACAAACAATGTCTGCTGGTAAAGATTCTGCCTTTTCTAAAAAATGTTGATTGTTTCCTGGAACAAAAATGAGGCTACGAAGAAGCCTGGTCATACATACTATGCTGCTTCTGGTTTGATTAAGATTTTTCCAAAGAGTCCTTTACCGGTCAACATCTTTGTGTGAGCTTCTGCGGCATTTTCAAATGAGTGTATTGAATCAATTGCAGCCTTTATCTTACCTCGACCCATCCAATAGATTCCTTGTTCAAGCTCTGCTTTTGTACCCTGAGTTGAACCAAGGATATTTGTTCCTTTAAAGAAGACATGTCTAAGATCCGTTTTTGCATCATATCCAGTTGTAGCACCACATGAAACTAGTGTTGCACCGTACTTTAACAGGGTTAGTTGTTTGTTCCAATGGGTTTGACCAATGTGGTCAAATGATACATCAATTCCAGGTTGTACACCAGTTTTTTTGGCAATTTCTTTGGTGATTGCTCTTACTTCCTTATGCCAGTC
>JAZGIF010000112.1:0-2445 GCA_036481835.1 Nitrosopumilaceae archaeon | reverse complement strand
ACATAAGAATTTGATTTAGCAAATTCACTAGAACTACAAAATTGTACCCTCTGAACATCAGGATAGTTATCCATAGGAGTTCCAGTAACAGTAATTTTTTCGTTGGGATCTTCAGGAGTTATCCCAGGAACACTGGCTGCTGCTGCCCAAAATAATAATGAACCACCAAAAATCACAAACATAATAATACCTTTTTGTTGTTTTTTCACAGAGGAAAATTGAAAGGTCCATGTTATATCTTATTCCAATAACTCTAGTAAATTTCAGGTTAAAATTATCATCACAAAAGTTTGAGGTCGCCTGTAACTTTATCAATTAAATCTTCAGGTGCAGGACCAATTGAAATACAGGTAGTTGTACCAGGGGCAATCTGAGTGTGTCCAGCATCAGTTACTTCTGACCAAGGAAGATTCAAATCAATTGCATGTTTTTTTACATTTTCAAGATCCTTTAGGTTTGGAATTTTTACTACAATTTTTTCTTGTCCTTTCCACCATTCAGCAAACCAATCCGGATGAGATTTTCTAACATTTTCTGCACCAAGAACGCAGGCATGACCTACTTGAGCTGCGATCTTTCCTTTACCCATGTCTAGATCAGTCCTAACTACTATTACCTGTTTTATGTCACTCACCTCTAAAAGGAGTAAATCGCTTGAATGAAAAACTTTTGAATTAAATAATTGTACTAAAAATTAGAATTATGTACGATGTAGTAATAGCTGGCGGAAGTGTTGCAGGATTATTTTGTGCTAGAGAAATTGCAAAACAAGGTAATAGTGTTTTAGTTATTGAGGAAGATTATGAGATTGGAACCCCAGAACATTGTGGGGGATTAGTCAGTATTTCAGGACTTGAACAGTTAGGCGTGGTTCCACATAGAAAAACCTTCGATCATCTAATTGAAACTGCTGAAATTTTTGCTCCAGGTGGAAAGAGTTTTTCGATAAATTCTAGCAAACAAAAGGTAGCTGAGATTGATCGAAGAGAATTAGACAAGCAAATTGCCTATCAAGCCCAAAAAAATGGAGCAGAAATCAAAGTAAGAACAAGTTTTAAAGAAAAAACAGAGGATGGAGTCATTACTTCAGATGGCAAGATAAAATGCAAAATAATTGTAGATGCTAGAGGAGTTTCTTCACTTATTCACAAAGATAGGACGGGCATACTTGCCTCTGCTCAATACGAAGTTTATGCAGACTGGATTAAGAAAGGCAAAGTCGAAGTTTATTTGGATCAAGTAAAGTATCCAGGTTTTTTTTCTTGGAGCATACCATTAGGAGACGGATTTGGAAAAGTAGGAGTAGCTGGAAAAGGAATCAACGCTGCTGAAGCTTTAGAGGAATTTCTTTTACGAAAAGGAAAATACTCTACAATAAGAAAGATTTACGCGCCAATCTGGGTTAAGGGTCCAATTGAAAAATTTGTTACAGATAATGTCGTAACTGTTGGCGATGCTGCAGGTCAATCAAAACCTACAACAGCTGGCGGTATTTTTTCATGCGGCATGGGAGGAATTTTTGCAGGAAGGGCAATCTCAAAATTTTTGGATTCAGGAAAAAAATCAGATCTGAATGAATATAAGAAAAATTGGAACGAAAAATTTGAAAAAGAATTTGAAAAACAATTGCTTGCAAGAAAAATCCTTGAAAGAATAGATAACAAAACTATAGACAAACTGTTTGATTCAATTACACCAGAGGTAATAGAAGATATTTCCGATAAGGATGATTTTGATTTTCACACTAGTTCGTTGATAAAACTTCTTGGGCTAAAGGGTTCATTGAAAGCAGCGAACGCTCTTCTTGGTGGCGAAATAAAAAAACTTCTACCTCATTAATTACGATCATACTAAGCAAGGTATAAATGCGTCTGACCAAGGGGAGCTTTGTATGTCATCTACAATATCTTTGCCAGTTTGTAGTTGTTGTCATAGACACATAATGCCTAATGATAAATGTGTAAAATTCAACTGCCCAAATTGTGGTTCTGTTTTGGTATGGAGATGTCAAAGTTGTCGAGAGGCAGCAAGAACTTATACTTGCGAATCATGCAATTTTAAGGGACCATAAAAATTGGCCAAGATACTCATAATTGTGAAAATTCTTCCTACCGGAGTAGAAGTAAATTTAGATGAACTTGCTGAAAAAATAAAGAGTTCTCTAAAAGATGGAATTGAATTAAAAAATTACACTAAAGAGCCGTTAGCTTTTGGAATACACTACCTTAAAGCCGAGTTTGTGGTTGATGATAAAGAAGGACAAATGGATGCCTTGGAAAATGCTGCAAAGTCTGTTGAAGGGGTCAGCGAAATTGAGGTATTAAACATGAGCAGAATGTCAGTTGACATGAAATAGGTGATTTTGGTGGCTCGAAAAGAAGAACCCTTACAAATGCGAATAGGCGAAGCAAAACAGCGAGACGTAGGAAAAAAACGAGCAAGAAT
>JAZGIF010000111.1:0-5734 GCA_036481835.1 Nitrosopumilaceae archaeon | reverse complement strand
TTTATCATTTTGAATTTTATTTTTTTCTTCTTCTAATTTTTTTATTTCCTCGTTTAATGATAACATTTCAGTTTTTAGATGTTTTAATTGAAACAAAGGGTTAAGATGATTAACTTTTGAATCACAAACAGGACATCTATCATTTTTAAGTTCTAATTTACTTGCAATTGATTTTTGTTCTTTGATCCTTTCAATCTGTAAAAAATTTTGATGAATTTTTTTTGTTATAGTTTCTAATTGACAATCTAGGTTCTCAAGTTGTTTTTCTGTATCTTTTTTAACCTCAACAAATTCAAAACATCCTTCACAATCACTTATTTTACGTTCATTTTCGGCAATTTCTCTTTGAAGTGATAAAATTGCATCTCTTGCATATTTTATCAAATCTGTTTTTCGTGCCTCTAATTCATTTAATTTTGCTTCTTTTGGAGACTCTATCTGGAGTTTTTTCTGAAGTAAAATTAACTCTTTTTCACATTCTTTCTTTTTAAGTGCAAGTTCTGCTTTTTGAGGTTCAGCTTCGTTAATGATTTTTGTAATCTCTTTGAAATTTTTTTCTAGAGTTTCAATGTCTGTGTCATCATAATATAATTTCTTTTTTAATGATTCACGAAAATTTCGTAAAACAACTTTCATTAGCTCAGACGCAGTATCTAATTTATCGATTCCAATAATCGCATTCAGCAATTCTTTGAATTCCTTTGGTTTTGCTTTGATAATGGAATTTAATTCTCCTTGTTGAACAATTGATGCTATTTTTAGTTTTTCAAAATCTAGTCCTATTCTTTTTTCTATTTCCTTTGTCATCGATTCTCCAAATTGTTTTCTTTCCCCACTAGCTAACGGAATCCACTTTTCCCCTTGTTTTTCTAAGAACTGTGCTGATAAAGTTCCTTTAGAATCAATTTTTCTTACAGCTTCATACGATTTTTCATTAATTGTAAAATTAACTTTAGAAAAGGCCTGATTGGTACCTCTACGGATAAGACCTTTGTTAGATTTTCTAGTGTGTTTACCAAAGAATGCAAATGTAATTGCATCAACAATGCTTGATTTTCCTGCACCATTATTTCCTACAAATACTGTTACTCCTTCTTCAAAATCTAATTTTGTTGATGAATGCGATAGAAAATTTCCTAACTCAATTGACGTAATCATATTAACTTGTCCTTTTTGAAACGTTCAAAATTTTCAATTACTAACTGGTTTGCTTGATCAATTTGATTTGCATAAAGTAAAGGAAGAAGTTCTTTGACTGCAAAACTTGCCCATTGTTCTGATTTTAATGAATTAACTGCAAGCTTGAATAGTTCTTCATCAATGTTGATTGGTTTGTCAACCAGTACAGATGAACCATCAGTCTGTTTTTGTACAATTTTCCAAGAACAATATAGAGTATGAGAAATTAAGCGTGAAATTTGAGCCTGAATAAGGTCAGATTCAACATTATTTCCTTCAATTTTTATCTCAACAATTGGTTTTTTAGGATAAGATTGGATTTTTAGCAAAATATCCTCAATAATGTTTTCAAGTTCTTTTGAATCTGTTTTAGCAGTGACTTGTGGTCTAATGTTTAACTCAATCCATGCTGGTTTGGCTTCTTTTGAGGAAATATCTACTTGAAAAAATCCTTTCTTTGTTTCTTTAATTCCTTCGCTAGTAGTTAACTCAATTGAGCCTGGATATACAAGCGGACCACCAAGATGGTTGAATTTTTTTTGGAATTGATCATGTAGATGACCCATTGCATAATAAGTAAAGTTTTTTGGAAGTTCTGTTGAACTAAGATCTCCTGCAAATTTGTTTATCTCTGATATTCCTTGATGCATTACAAGAATTTTGTGTCCATCATGTTTTTCTGCAATTGAATCAATTTCTTCAAATTGTTTTTCAAAAAGACTTAATTCATTTCGTCTAATCTTATCAAAACCTACAAGAAGAATATCTTTGTAATATACTGGCTTTCCTTGACCAATATATTTTGAAAATTCCAAGTTATGATAGACATATGGAATTGGGGTTGCACTGATTCTACTCATATCGTGTTCTCCTAAAATAAAAAAAGAATCAATACTATTTTGTTTAAGACGTTTAAGTGCATTAGCCATTTGAATTATGGCTCTACCGCTTGGATGCGGAACGTGAAAAATATCTCCCGCAAAAATTACAAAATCAACATGATCTTTTATAGAGATATCAATTGCCTGATTAAATGAATCGTAAATATCTTGTTCTCTTTCCTCATAACCAAATTGTGCTAAACCTAAATGTGTATCAGAAATATGGGAAAATAACATCTTAATCTAACAACAAGTCTTTTTGAATCAGCCCTTGACTTTGTTCCATTGCTACCCCTTCCATTTTTTTTGCTAATGCCCATTCTCCAACAGGATTTTGATCAGACCCAAGTACTTTCTCTTTTACTTCTTCAATATGTACAATAGAGGGCAAATTAACACATTGACCTACCAATATTGCATCACCTACATTCAAGGATGTTAACTGTTCTATGAGATCTTTGCTGATTGATTCTGCAGCAGCTGAAATTTGACGCTGGTCATCTTCTTGAACAATCTTCATTATTGCGAGTGAACCCATTTGACTCAACACATTAGAATCGATGCTTCTAGGTCTTTGTGATACTACTCCTAAACCCAGTCCAAATTTTCTGCCTTCTCTTGCAATTTTTGAAGCCCAGTATTTAGCATGGGTTTCTTCATCTTTTGGAATAAAAACATGGGCCTCTTCAATAATTACAAAAATTGATGATTCAAACCTGTAATTTCGTCGAATTCTTTTCCTTTCATTTTTTGCAAGAATCGCTTCCTTTCTATCCTTTAGTAATTCTTGCAAATAGTATGCTAAAGCCACATTTGCTTGTTTGTCACTAAGTTCGGATATATTCAAAACATTGACTCTTCCTTCTTTAATAAGAGATATTGGATCCATCACATCAGGATCTAAAATATCAACAAATCTGTGTTGAGCATCATCTATTTTGTCTTGAACCCTTGCGCCTGAATACTTGTATTCCTTTTTGTCTTTACTAGTCTCAATTATTTCTACTACTTGATTATCAAGTGCATTCCAAAACTCCTTTGCTTCTTTTACTTCCTTGGTAAATGCTAACCGAAGGATTCGATGTTGAATACTAGCGTTTTCTCTAATTTCTAATACCTCTGCTAACGAATCTGCATCTAACAATCTAGGATTAATTTTTGCATCAACAACGTTGATTCTTGGTATGTTCAAATTTGTGTAATCGTTGTGATAGTCAAAGATTATCACAGTACCATTTAATTTTGCAATTCGTTTAGCAAGTAGAGACACTAGATTACTTTTTCCCATACCTGTCATTGCAAGAATTCCCAAATGCCTTGAAACAGTTTTGTTGAGATTAATTTTAGATTCTATCTGGGAGTTCCTCAGAAGCGTTCCAATCTTAATCCATTCTTCTGAATCTGGACCAAATATAATTCCCAAATCTTGTTTTGTTGCTTCAAGGATCTCAGTTCCAGGTAGTGGAGGAATTGCAGGAACAATTGATTGGCCTTTTTGTAATTGTTTTACAAAACCCAAAATTATAATATTTGCGGCATATCCTTTATCACGACTATTAATGTCTGCAATCTCTTTACTTTCTAGAGCTTCATCATAATTTCGAACATCTGAGAGAGCTTGACTTGTTACAAATGATCTTTCAACCAACCCAAGCAGTTTTCCTTCATTTGAATCAATTATAACATATTCGCCCACAGAAAGAGGTCTTACAGTTTGAGATGAAACTTTTGTAGGTTTTGACTCTCCAGTAACTACGCCTAAATTCATTCTAACACCTCTCTAGAGCCAATTTCTGTTTTGATTCCATAAAGACTCACTAGCTTTGACAAATCATTATTGCTGATTTTACATTTATTGTGTGCTAGTTTTAATGCGTAGGGATATCCAGAGACACTGTTTTTGTAAAGTTTGTTTAAGGTAGATTTTATGAAATCTTCAGTTTGATGTTCTCCTAAGAATTCTAGTTTTATTAATGGTGTAGATTCACTCAGTCTAGCAAATACCGATGATATTGCTTTATCTTTTCCAAATTTTTTGTCGTTGAATATTTTACTAAATCCTGGTTGCTTTGTTGCATGATTATAGTAGAAAATATCCCCTGCTGTTGAATCCATATCCATAAATTGAGATTTTGTGTTTGAAGTTTTAGAAACAAAAATTACATTTTCTTTTTTCTTGATGGTTTTAATAATAGATGAGGTTAATGATGCTTGTCTTGTCATAAATTGAGAATACAAGGAACCATCCATCAATACTAAATCCGATTTTTCAATACTAGCATTACAGGCATCTATTTCCATTTTACTTGCAACAGTGGATAAATCCGAATATGGGTATCCTAATCCCTGGTCATGTAAGTCTATGATGATATCGCCATCTGATTTTATAGAGACAGCTGTGACTACCCATAATTCCAATCCCTGAAATTTAGTACTGTTAAAACTACTATCAATACCAGCAGTAATTACTGCTTCTTTGACAGGTTTGTATTCTGTCCAATTTTTCCTTGCTTTTTGAATTATTTTGTCAAATTTGGGACCTTTAAGCAGAGATAACGTTTGTTCTCGCTTTTTTATTGCGGCCTTAAATACAGTATTTAGCATACCGGATCTTATCATAAGTGGATAAAATCTTTGGCTTACAAATTTGGTTTACAAAATAATAGCTTACAATTCATTTATTATCATAATTTTCTTTAATCGATTGGTTTGAAAAAAATTGGATTATTAGGTTGCGGGGCTATTGGAACCCAAATTGCAATGGCAATTGATTCAGGCACAATTACTGCTCAGCTAACCCAAGTTTATGATAAATCTGAAGAAGCAAGCCAACGTCTTGTGGAAAAACTGAAAAACAAACCAAACATAGTTGAAAATTCTCACCTACTATCATCAGGACCAGTCGATTTAGTAGTTGAAGCAGCATCCCAAGACGCAGTCAAAGATGTAGCACTATCTATTCTACAAAACAAAAAGGACTTGCTGATAATGAGTGTCGGGGCATTACTTGACGAATCAGTTTTTGAAGTTCTAACAGACGCCTGCAAGGAATTTAAAAAAACAATCTATCTTCCTTCAGGTGCAATTGCGGGTCTGGACGCAATTAAATCAGTTAAAGGTGAGTTAGATTTGCTCACATTAACGACAACAAAACATCCAAGATCTCTTAAAGGTGCAAAATTTTTTGAAACCTCAAACCTAGATTTAGACTCACTAAAGGAAGCAACAACAATTTTTGAAGGACAAGCTCATGAAGCTGTGAAACTTTTTCCAGCAAACATCAATGTAGCTGCTCTCTTAAGCTTATGTGGACTAGGAAGTAAAAATACAACAGTCAAAATAGTAGCTGATCCAAATACTGACAAAAATACTCATGAAATAAAAGCAACTGGCAAATTTGGTACAATCTCAATCCAAGTTCAAAACGTTCCTGACCAATCGAATCCCAAAACAAGCAGGCTTGCAATTTTGTCAGCAATCGAGCTACTCAAATCAATCTGTAGCGATGACATTCAGATAGGCACATAATTTTGGCAAAATTTGCCATAATTACATAATTATCCGAATTTTTCATACAACAACTCTTTCTTTAAATCCTAAAAAAAACCATTTTGTATGGAAATGTTAGTTCAACAAACCAGTAAACTACAAGATGAAATTCTTAGACTAAAGAA
>JAZGIF010000110.1:0-2791 GCA_036481835.1 Nitrosopumilaceae archaeon | reverse complement strand
TTTATGATGCAAAAGAGGATAAACTATGACAAAGCTTGAAGCAAAAAATATTGTGAAATATTTCAAACACGAAGGATACAATCTAAAAACAATTGGCGGACTTAATCTCAAAATCGAAGATGGAGATTTTGTTTGTCTAGTGGGACCATCAGGATGTGGCAAATCTACCTTTCTTAGAATTGCAGCTGGTTTGGATAGACCAGACGAAGGAGAGATTTTTTTTGATGGCAAACCAATCTCAACTACAGGACCTGAAAGGATAATGGTTTTTCAGGAGGGAGCACTGTTTCCTTGGCTCAAGGTTATCGATAATGTAGAATATGGGTTGAAAATAGCTGGCATTCCAAAGGATGAGAGGTCTCAAATATCTAAAAGATTCCTCGATATGATGCAGCTTACAAAGTTTGCACAATCCTATACATTTCAGCTTTCTACTGGAATGAAACAAAGAGTTGCCATTGCTCGAGCTCTTGTAATGGATCCTGATGTGTTATTGATGGATGAACCATTTGCAGCCCTGGATACACAAACAAGGGATTTGTTATTAGTTGAGTTGCAACTAATCTGGCAGAAAACTAAAAAGACAATTGTTTTTGTTACTCACAATGTTGCCGAAGCAGTAGTTCTTGGAAACAAAGTAGTAGTATTGAAAAACAGACCTACTTCTGTTAAAAAAGAGATATCTATTGACTATCGTCGTCCTAGATTAACAGAAGATGAAAATCTAATGAAATTTCAAAAGGACATTCTTTCTGAGCTACGACCAGAGGTAAAAGGCCAATCGTCAGGTGAATAAATTGAAAAAAAATGTTGGAATAAAAATTGCATTTTATGTGATTTTAGTAGTTGTGTGGCAAATTGTTGCAATGGCTGACATTTGGCCAAATACCATTTTTCCTTCCCCCTATGAAGTAATGGAAGATTTGGCATATGGAGTTAGTGATGGAAGTTTATTTTTTGGTATTGCAACAAGTATGTGGAGACTGATAATAGGGCTTACTATAGCAATTGCTGGCGGAATGGTTCTCGGAATCTTTATGGCAAGAATCGAAATTGTCAATCAAACAATAGGTTCTTTGGTTTTAGGCCTCCAATCCATTCCATCTATCGCATGGGTACCACTAGCAATACTATGGTTTGGTCTAACTGATACTGGGATAATTTTTGTTACTGCAATCGGAGCAATCTTTGCAGTAACAATCAATACATACACTGGAGTAAAAAATATCGATCCTCATTACATAGAAGCTGCTCGTAACATGGGGGCTAAAGGGAGTCAATTAATCACAACAGTATTGATTCCTGCTGCATTTCCCTACATGATCTCAGGATTCAAACAAGGATGGGCCTTTGCATGGAGAGGAGTTATTGGTGCTGAATTATTATTTTCATTTTTGGGTATGGGATTTCTTCTAAATGTAGGTAGACAGTTAAACGATGTTTCACAAGTAATTGCAATAATGTTGGTAATAATGGGAATTGGAATGTTAGTTGATGGAATTGTGTTTAAAAAAATAGAAAATAAAGTGATGTTTAGATGGGGATTAAGATAATTTTTTTAGGCTACTCTGTTATAAACTGAATTTAATTTGGATTCAATTTCCATGTTCTTATCTCTTGATTTTGCTTGGCTCTGAACGGAATTCAATAATTTTGAAGTAATTCCAGAACGTCTTGCCTTCATCATCATAGATTGATCATGGGCTGGTTTGCCTATTGGTTCTTCGACATCTAAATCGTCATTTTTTAACGCCTCTCGAAGGATTCGGTTCAACATTTCTGAAAAACTAACTGAGTGGTTAGATTTTAGAAGCATATTTGCTTGCTTGTTCCTAATTGTCCTTTCGAGTTCCGCCTCAAGTGAGATTGTGATTCTGCGCTTCATTTCTTACTATATCCTTATCATACTTGAAACTAAAGGACGGTGGAATTTTCAGCCAATACCAAGTTCCAAAAAGGTTAGGGACTGGCTCTATTCTATTCCGATTTGGATTTATGAATTTGAATGTAATTCAGGCTTTGTTCTAATTTTAAGTGAAATCAAAAATCCACCTATGATTATAATAATTGCAAAATACATCACAACAACATAATCAAAATAAAATGCTAAAAAGCCTGCAATCACCGGTCCTATTACTGTTGCAATAGAAAGTGTTGAACTAAAAATCCCAGTTGATGTAGATTTTGGATTATGTTCCATCAGATGAAAGTTGCCTCCAATGAATAGGAATGCCCAAGTTGCACCAACAAGTGACATAAACGGCATGGCCATCCACCATTCAGTAATTTGTGATAGACCAACAAAAACAAAAGTTGTGAGCCCTATTCCAATTTTGAATTTTGTTATATTCCTAATTTTTATTCTACTCGCCATCAAATTCATAATTATAAAAGCAGTCACTGTATTTGCAACGTAAACTATTGAAATCTCATAGAGTTGAGCACCAAACCGTTCCATCAGCATTAATGGTAAAATTGTCCAAACAGATGCAGCACCAATATGTCTCATTAAAAGTGACAAGAACAAAAATCTGTTTTTTGAAATAACACGTTTCATTGTTCCAGGTTCTACTATTTTTTGAGAAACAATATTTGGTAATCTAGTTGAGATAGCTAGGCCGACCAAAAAGAAACCAGCACTAATCAAAAAGATAATCTTTTCATCATTAGCAATTCCTGCTGCTACTATTCCAGCTAGCCAACCTAAAGCATGAAATGATATTACAGAAGCCACTTTGGCTTTTTCACGATTTGCTTCATAAGAATATGCAATCATTGCAGGAATCATAAT
>JAZGIF010000109.1:0-5550 GCA_036481835.1 Nitrosopumilaceae archaeon | reverse complement strand
ACAATTGCATTCGTGACGATAGTAGGAACTCTTAGTGGAAATGCAGACGCAATAAAAAATGCTCCATTTGAGTTTGAAACAAGTGGAGTTGAAATCATAGATTATGAACTAGAATTCAATGATATGGAAATTATTCTCGCTGTAGAAGTGACTGAACCTTTAGGTACGATTCAAATCACGTTTGAGAGAGAGTTTTTTGATTCAAGCTATTTAGGTGCTGAAGAAGAATTTACTATAATTGCTGAGGGGGATTTAGTCTATTACAATGAAATAAAGACAAGCTTGAATGAGAGAACTCTGGAATTTAATCTAGTATCTGGAACAACTCAAGTCGAAATATTTGGTAGTCAACTAATGGGACTTGCAATAAAAGATATAGAACCAAAAAAACAAGAACCCACTGTAATATTTCAAGAGAATTCTGAAAGGGAAGATGAACTTTTAATAGAAAATAAACAACTAAAGTCTGAAAATAAATTTTTGAAAGAAGAAAATGAAAGACTTGACAGTAGAATATTTGAGCTTGAAAATCTTGTTTCTGCCCTACAAGATCAAGTAAGTAACCTAAATGCACTTGTAGTTGAACAAGTAAATGTTATTTACAAATGGGTTTTAGGCGTTTAGTAAATTAATAAAATTATTTTCTAAAACTACAACTATAATTTTACAGACAAATTTGTAATAACCTTTATTTATAAAGACACGATCCAATTACAAATTGGGCATTGGAGTAGTATTTGAGAAATCAAGAATGTGGATTATTTTGTTAGGGTTTTCTGTAGTACTAGTAACTTCGATGATTAATCAACCTGTTAATGCAGAACGCAGTTTTTATTTTGAAAAAGTAATCGATATTAACAAAAAAAGTTTCGAAGATTCTCTAATTAATCCAAACAATCTTCAAAAGATTTTTCCAGAAAATGTAAAACTTGTAGAGTCAAAAACTAATGAAAATGAAAAAACAATAGTAAAGATGGAATTAGGATTTGCTGGGTTTGCAATAAATTCTGAAGTAGAGCTAACAAATTTTCCTGATTCAATACATACAATGGAGATTATTTCAGGAGATTTAGAAGGAACAAAAATTACAACCGCATTGAAGGAAACTTGGAGCTATGATGGCATACCAAATGAAGGAACCAAGGTTGAAATCGATATGATTTTACAAACATCTGGATATCTTTCTCTTATTGGACTAGCACCAGATGATGCAATCTTATATTCATTGGACAAATCTCTTGTCAATATTGTATCATATGTAAAATCAACTAATGGTGATTCCCACGAAGATAAAGATCAAAAAACATCCTCAAATTATTCAAAAGAAACTAAAATAAATTCTAAAATTACAAAAAGAAGCTTCAAAAGATAATTTTAAAGTCATTTTTTTCAATTCTAAAAATTTATGAGGTCTGATTTTTATGAAACAGTATGAGTGATTCAGAATATAATTCAAAAATTGAAAAAATTGCATCATTAATCATTCAGGATAATATTTCTGTTGATGAACAAGACCCAAAAAAATTACAAAAGTATTATGATTTTGTAAAAACAAACTTTAATCTTGAAGGCGAAGAAGCCATTCAAATTGTCAATGAAGCCTTTTTGTATTTGAAATTAAAAAATTCTGGTGATGTAGATCCTCTTCAAGATGGCGATAAATTTGGAGTAGGCTTCAGTTAATATTAGCAAAGAATTCCAAGAATTTTATGTCTGATCCAAAATCCTTTGGTGATTGGGATACACTTTGGAATGAGTATTCAAATGCTTTAGAAAAGTGGAGACAGGTTTTTGAAACTTTTCAAAAGTCAACAACTGAAATGCAAGAAAAATATAATGAAGTAATGCAAAAGGCTTCCACAGAATCAAGCAAAGATACTATGAAAGAGTTTGGTGAAAATTGGCAAAAGGCAATGAATGATGCTGGTATTAACGTCTTCAAACAGTTTGGAGAAAGCTGGCAAAAGGCAATGAATGAGTATAATGCAAACGCCTTCAAACAGTTTGGAGAAAGCTGGCAAAAGGCAATGAACGATTCTGGAATGGAATCTGTAAAATCATATGGAGAAATGATGAATAAATTTGCAGATACCTGGAAAAAAACGTGGAGAAGTTAACCACATCAAGGATTAATCTTACACAAACTTATTATTCATTTAGTCAGGTTTGATTAAATCCTGATCACTTTCAATCTGTATAGTACAATGCGTAATGCCAAACCTTTGTCTCATTGTTTGATTAATTTTTTTTAATAGAATATTTGTTTGTTGAAGAATCTCTGGTTTCACCTTTACATGTACTGTCATGGCATAGAGGTTAGATGTAAGAGTCCATACGTGAAGATCATGAATTTCAATAATTTCTTCAAATTTTTCTAGCTCTTTTGAAATATCTGTACTTTTTATTTCATCCGGAGTACCTTCCATAAAAATATGAATACATTTCTTACAAAGCAAAACGCCAGAACGGACTATTAGTATTGCAATTCCAACACTGACAATTGTGTCAACCACAGGTATTGAAGTAAATAATATTATGATTGCACCAATAATTACTCCAATTGAAGATAATAGATCACCTAAAACATGTAGATAAGCACCTTGGATATTGAGATTGGACTTGGTTTCTGGTTTTAACAGAACTATCATTACAATATTTGCAGCTAATCCAATTGATGCAAAAATCAAAAGTATTTCAGAATCAATCTCTGATGGATTTAAAATTCTTTGATACGCTTCATGTAAAATGATTCCAGCCATAACTATTAGCGATATTCCGTTTATGAGAGCAGCAACAATTTCTGCTCTGTGAAATCCATAAGTTAGTTTATCTGAATGAGGTTTTTTTGCTATCTTAAAGGCAAATAATGTAATTCCAATTGCAGAAAAATCAATAATGAGATGAAATGAATCGGCAATTAGAGCAAGACTATTGCTAAGGATCCCACCTGTAATCTGAACTACAAATGTGGATAAAGAGACTACAAACACTATTGTAAGTTTCCTTTGAATTGTTATTGGATCAACCAAGAATTTCACTCATTTTGATAGTATAATGTTTGAAATCCTGAGCAAATATTGTTATGGTTAAAGAATATGGACTAAGGAATATTTTGAATTTTTTCTAATTAAAAAAAAGAAAGAAGAAAGTAAGCATCTTCTATTGCAGGAGGTCGCTTTCTTACTTTCTTCGTAAGTGTACTAGCTGCTGTATTGCTATTCCCCACGAAAGTGATGTGAAGGCAATAGGGAATACTCCGCTGGTGAGAGTTGTTAGAAGTCCAGAAATGTCTGCGCCGTTTGCATACATTGCTAATACTACTGGCAGGATAGCCAGTATCATGACGTACTTGTATTTTGCAATACTAGATGTGCCATGTTGTTTTTGGATTTGTGTTGCCATTTGTTTTCAATACCAAGAATAACCGTCTCGTATTTAGAATGGTCCAAACTTTTTTCATACTCCCAGTTCAAAAGTTAAACTTTTTCACAAGAAGAGTTCATGTTTTGAACACCGGGGCATATTCTCTTATATCTAATTTGGAGGTATGTTCGATGAGCTTGATAAGAAAATTCTAAACATGCTAATTGCAAATGGAAGACAATCAACGAGAGCAATAACCAAAAAACTTGCTGAAGAAGGAATTAGGATTTCTGAACGAGGTCTTGGAAAGAGAATAGCAAGACTTGAACGTGAAAAAGTAATCTTAGGATATACTGCAATTATAGATATGAAAAAGGTAAACATGGGAATTCCGCGATTGGTCACAGTAAAACTATCATCGCCAAAAAACTACGTGCAAAGAATTTCTGACATGAAGGAATACCTAACTAATGCACCATTTTGTGACTTTTCAGCAAGATCAAACGGAAACTATGACTGGATTGAACTCAAATTCTTTAACACTTTAGAACAAGCTAACATGGAAGCGGATCTTTACAGGACATGGTTTGGCGATATTATAGAGGATTATCAATCATATGATTTGGATGTTTACAAATTCGGTTGGCAACTTTTTGAGGAAAAGGATTTTCATGCATTTATGCAGCAGATGGAAAAAAAAGTAGAAGAAAAACCTATTGTATCATCAAATAAAAAACAATCAAACTATTTGAAATACCAGATATCAGCTTAGAACCAATTTAATTGCACAAGTAAAAAATTAGAAATTAAAATTTTCAAAAATAATCTGTTAGGGAAATTTTATTAAATTTTGGAATTTTTGCAATTTCAAAACCTTGAGGATGTTTTGAAACTGCTTTTGTAGCATCTATTCCAAGTTTTGCAGTACGCAATTTTTTTTGATCACTTGAAGGGTCCAGGCTAGAGCCTCTTACATTTTTAATTATTACCATATCTTTGTCAGCTTGAAATCTTGTAGCCACTGCATATTCAACCATTTCTGGATCATTGGGATCTATATCTTCATCTACAACTGTTACCATTTTCAAGGAACGATGTGTAGCAAAAGTTTTTTTGATAATTTTCTTTGCGTCAGATTCTTGTCGTTTTTTGATTTGAACTACTGCGTGAAGCCAATTGCATCCTCCGTTAGTCATTGAAACTTGCCTTGTTTGAGAATATGCCTTTTTGAGATTTCGATTAAGTTTTGCCTCTATTGGCATTCCCATTAACAGTCTATGTTCTGAGTATCCAGAAAGCACATCATGGAAAATTGGATTGTTTCTATAGTAAAGATAATCCAATTCAAAGACTGGTTGTAATCTTGCATAATCATATGTTCGAAGCATTTCAACCATCCATTCCCTATGGGTTTTGTTGTGAAGAATTCTGCCTTCCATAACTATCTCAGAACCAGATGGCACTTGTAATCCAGATGAAGGGCATTCAGATAATGTTAATTTTCCTCCCAAAATTGAGTTAGCAATATCAAGTTCGTCTTTACCCCAATCGGCTTGATAAGCTCCTGCAATTGATATAGCTGGATGAACACCAACTGTGATTGCTACTTGAAGATCCATTTTTTGCTTTTTGGCATGCAAAAATGCTCTGTGCAGATCTCTACCTTCTACCATTCTCACTGAAAGATGTCTTTTATCAATTGGCATTAGTCTGTGGAAGGAAGAATTTTGGGTCCCTTTTTCAGGATTTTTAGTATAAATTATTGAGGATGTGATAAATGGCCCAGGTTCCTTTTCAAAGTGGGTAACAATTGGAAGAATGGAGATATCATCCGATTTATTTTCTAGGAATTTTGGTTTTGAATTTTTCTTTGGTTTTTTAGCATGTCCAATTGCTCTAATTACCTTTTCATGAATTACATCATCCTTGGCTCCTACAGCAATTGCAAATCTATTGCGAGTCCCAACCAAATTAGAAACTAGACTAAACTTTTTTCCTTTGATGTTTTGGAAAAATATTGCCTCTTTTCCATCGGCTTTAGCAGTAATTGCAGCAATCTCATATTTTGTGGAAACTTTTTTCTTAACAATCTTTAATTGATTCCTTTTTTTTAATATTGAGAGATAGTTTCGAATATCAGTCAACTCTGATCATATCCATGATTTCACTCATCAAAGTTTTGGCAAC
>JAZGIF010000108.1:0-3413 GCA_036481835.1 Nitrosopumilaceae archaeon | reverse complement strand
TTTAAGTTCAGTCCTTTAGATAAAAATTTAGAAAATTTAATGGCAGAAGTTTCAGAAAAATATGAAGATCGATTAAAATCAATTTTTGCGCTCCAAAAAGGTCTTGAAAACATGATGAATCTAGAAAGATATCCTAAGGATACGGAGGGAAGAATAGCAGCATTATGTACTGCAATTATTCACGAAGCTGTAGAATTACAAAGAACCACAAATTGGAAGTGGTGGAAAAATCCCACTACCTTTAACAAAGCAGAAGCAAAAGAAGAATTAATTGATATTTGGCATTTTGTAGTACAAGCCTCACTTGAGCTTAATCTGACACCAGACGATATTTTAGAAGAATACAAAAGAAAAAATCAAATCAATCGAGATAGACAGAAAAACGGTTACTAGTTTGTTAATGATTGAACCATTTGGTTTATTTCATCTAGGTTTGTTATTCCAATTTTGTTGATTATCTTTACTTGATTCTGAAATTTTTTTACTTCATTTTTTGATACTTTCAATAAAGGTTCAGGACTAGTTGAATCTATTATTCTTCCATCATTATCAATTCCATTTTCATGTAAGGCTAGAAGTGAATGTCCCGCTCTATGTCCTGAAACTTCT
Organism: Nitrosopumilaceae archaeon; assembly: GCA_036481835.1. Taxonomy (GTDB): domain Archaea; phylum Thermoproteota; class Nitrososphaeria; order Nitrososphaerales; family Nitrosopumilaceae; genus CSP1-1. The sequence goes on along the minus strand of JAZGIF010000108.1, from coordinate 2,804 downwards.
TTTCCGCATAAAATAATTATTTTGATGTTTTTATTTGAAATAACATTTTGAACAATTGAATCAATACCATTGTTTTCTGAGAGCAATCTGCCTACTACTGCTACTTTTTTCATGACTGTTGAATTAGCAATCTCTTTGAGTAGTTGTATACTTGAAAGAGTACAGATTGATATGGATGACTTGGGATTTCCAAAAAAAACTTCTTCATGAATAGGTAAAAGTGTCTTACATATTTCCCCTACAATGTTACTTAATGTATTCATCTAATTGACTCCTCACGAATTAATTTAGCCATTTGATGTAGATTTTGAAGTGAAACTCGAGGATGAATTGGTAGGGAAAGAACATTGGATGCAGCCCAATTAGTATTTGAAAGATTGATTTTTTTATGGTAGAAAGGAGTTTTGTGTATAGGTGTAGGATAATAAACCGTAGCTCCAATTCCTTTGGAATTTAGTTTTTTTACAAGACGATCACGTTTCTTTGTGGCAATTGTATAAAGATACCAGTTTACTTTTTCGTTTTTTCTTTCTATAGGAATTTTAATTTTAGTGTTTGATAATAGATCAGAAAGAATTTTTGCGTTTTTTCTTCTCTTTTTAAGAAATGCTGGTAATTTTTTTAACTGAATTTTTGCAATAGCTGCACTAATTTCAGGTAAACGAAGATTCATACCAAGTATTCTAGTATCATAACCGTATAACATTCCATGATTTCTAATTAATCTCAATTTTTCTGTAAGTTTTTTGTTGTTTGTTATTATGAAACCGCCTTCTCCTGCAGTGATTACTTTTCCTGGATAAAGACTGTAACAACCTAAATCTGAAAAAGTTCCTGTGTGTTTTCCTTTATAGGTGGAGCCTAAAGATTGTGCCGAATCTTCAATTGTTTTCAAACCTTGTTTTTTTGAAATCTCTAATATTTTGTCTATATATGCTACGTTTCCGTATAGATGAACTGGTATTACAACTCTGGATTTTTTAGTGATCTTTTTTTTCAGATCATTTGGATCCATAGTATAATTTTCCTTTAGAATATCAACAAAGACAGGTTTTGCACCAACTGAAACAACAGCATTTGCAGTTGCTACAAATGTAAATGAGGGTAAAAGCACTTCATCTCCTTGTTTAACATCAAGGGCGTAAAGAGCAGCCTGAAGAGCTGCTGTTCCAGAATTTACAGCAACGGCAAACTTTGATTTTACAAAAGAAGAAGCCAATTTTTCAAACTCTTGTACATTCTTCCCCCCAAGATTGGACGCAGATGTAAGTGAACCTTTAAGCAAAATTGACTTTACAGCGTTGATTTCTTCTTTTCCTAGAATAGGAAGATTAATTGGAATTTTCATTAGGTGGTTTGCCTGTATTTACTCTAATAAACCTCATCTAGAATTACAATCAATTTTTATATCTCATAACTTGGCTTACGCCATAAATGAGATCCCGTCACCTACAAGAAGAAGATACCGGATATCGGGTGTTTCTATACATTTTCTATTTTTGTGGCTTTATTATGATGTCAATTTTGGTATTTGGCGCATATGCAATGTATGTTGAATGGGAGGAAACAGGAACTTATGTCATGGGAGAAATTCTAGTTCAAACTGAAATACCTTATCATGATTTTGCAAAACTAACAACGTGGTTGTTTTTTTCTACAATAATTGGATGGTATTGTGTTTCAAGGATTGGTTGGAAAAAAACTACAAATCTCAGATCAGTGAAAATGGCACTACTTCAACTAATGTTATTGGGTTTTGCAATAATTTGTCTGTACGAAGTTTTGTATAATTTTACAGTGCTTAATGCTACGATTACAGCAGGGATCATAGATGGTAATGTTCCTGATATTGATTCACTGACAATTGCTTATCCTGATGCAGCTAGACCATGGAATCTAATTTTTGCAACTAAAGTATTTCTTGCAGCTTTTATAATTAGTTCACATGCGTTTTATCTTAGTACAAAACCAAGAAAGAATTTAGATGATTTAGATACGTAAATTTATAGGGTTACAGTTCTCAGATGTTTTGATTTGGACATTACTGAAAAAGTTGAATTAATTAAAAAATCTCCAACACAAGAAGTTGTTACTGAAGAAGAACTATTAGATTTATTCAAAAAAAATTCTAGTCCTAAATGTTACATTGGTTTAGAAGTTTCAGGGTTTCTACATCTTGGAAGTTTGATTAGTACTGGTTTTAAAATTAATGATTTAATTAAAGCTGGAGTCCATTGTACTGTTTTCCTTGCAGACTGGCACACTCTTATCAATGACAAACTAGGGGGAGATTGGGATAAAATTTCTAAGGTATCAAAATATTATGAAAACGCATTCAAGGAGTTTTGTCCTGGAGTTCATATCAAAACTGGTTCACAGCTATATTCAGAGGAAAAAAATAAGGAGTATTGGAAGGATCTTGTACTTTTTACAAAACACATGTCTTTAGCTAGAACTATGAGAACCCTTACTATAATGGGAAGAACTGAAAAGGAAGAAAAACTTGATCTTGCCAAACTTCTTTATCCCCCCATGCAAGCAGTAGACATTCACTATCTAGACCTTGATATTGTTCATGCTGGAATGGATCAGAGAAAAATCCACATGCTTGTACGTGATATATTTCCAAAAATGGGTAAAGATTGGAAGGTGCCTGTAGCTGTTCATCATAAATTGTTACTCGGATTAACAAAACCAACAGAAAGCTCTTCAGAAGATAAAGTGTTAGGAAAAATGAGCAAGACTGATCCAAATTCGACAATATTCATTCATGATACTGATGACGAAATAAAATCAAAGATCAA
>JAZGIF010000107.1:0-13223 GCA_036481835.1 Nitrosopumilaceae archaeon | reverse complement strand
TTAATTCTAAAACAAATTTTAGTCAGTGGATATCAACGAATCCCGCAGAGGTCGCCTAGCCTGGTAGGGCGCGGGCCTTGAGAGCCTGTGTTCGCAAGAACACGAGGGTTCGAATCCCTCTCTCTGCGTTATTTTCCAAATCGTCCTAGCTCTGCTAATAATGCAGACAATTGAATTTCTGGATTGGAACCAGATAAAATTCTGTAATCATATTTTGCAATTACCTCGATAATATCGCCAAGATGTTTGCTTTTTGACTTGAAGACAGCTGCATTGATGTATTTGAGAAAGTCTGATTCAGACATCCCATAAACTTTGATTAGCTCAATCATTTTGTTTCGAGCATTTGAAATTTTTCCATCTAGTGCTAGCTTCAATACATCATCCACATCTTTTGTTTTTGTGAGACCAGCAGATGCTTTGACGTTTGCTTCACTTACACTTCCTAAACTTGCTGTAGCCTGTAAGAGATTTATCGCATGTCTCAAATCCCCCTCAGTATAATCCTGAATTGCAGCTAAACCTTTGTCATCTGTTTTTATCTTCTCCTTTATAGCAATATTTTTCAGATGTGATATTACATCTTTTTCTGGAATTGACGTGAATTTGAAAACTACACACCTACTCTGAATGGGTTGTATAATTTTTGAAATGTTATTTGCGATCAGAATAAATCTACAAAATTTTGCAGTATCTTCGATTATTCTCCTTAGAGCAGTCTGGGCATCTGAAGTCATTTCGTCAGCCTCATCAAGAAGAATAATTTTGAAGGGAATTTCAGAATCTAGTCCTGCAAAGCGAGAAAACTTTTTGACTCTCTCACGTACCATGTTGATTCCGCGTTCATCAGATGCATTTAGTTCTAGAGTAAAATCCTTCCAATGTTTTCCCAAAATTTCTTGGGATAAACATAATGCCATGGTAGTTTTGCCAACACCCGCAGATCCAGAAAAAAGAAGGTGAGGCATTTCAGACTGATTTTTCAATAGAGCTTTGATACTTCCAACAATTTCCTTTTGGTTTACTAGATCGGAAATCTTAGTTGGACGGTATTTCTCAACCCACATGATATTAGATAAGGACATTTCCGATCTCCTTCTCATGGTTCCCTAATAAATCACATTTTATAGATCAATTGATCTCACCTTTTTGTGAAGAGAATTGATCGATCCCATACATCAAGTTCCTATAAGGGGTTAATGATCTTACTATGGTAACCACAGCGGAGCTTGCAAAGATACATGCTACAGGATTTGACCTAGAAGATGCCAAAGTCACCTTTCTTCATGATGTCAAAGTCAATGTATCAGGAGTGGGTATTGAAGGAAAACAAGGTGAGAGCCTCAATATCCCTAGATGGATTGCACATGTTCTTGAATCTGAAAAACATATCAGCATACAAGAGACCGATATGGTAGTTGAGCTAAAGCAAGCAATGGTCAAAGAAAATGTTCAAGGAGAGTTTGAGCTCTCAACTCTTGATCCAAATTTTTATGTAAGATTAATTTCATATATGAAAAAATTACCAAAAGAAGATTTCGACCGAGTCGAAAGTATGTTAAACTCCCTAGTTCGCAAACGACAAGGTAAAATTATTCATTTAGCAGATTCTTCCAAATTATCTGCTGACCTTAGCTCAAAGCTGACCTTAGAGGAGCGTTCGTTCTATGAGAAAATTTACAAGACATCACTTGACTTTAAAAACCAGATTTTAGGTGAAAAGAAATGACTGCATTAGAAACCCAGACATTATCTGCACTATCTGATAGAGTGAAGGAATTTCTAAAGCAGTTTAAGGACAAAAATGGCTCTTTCAAGTACGTTGAACAGATAGACCAAATGATGCCAAAAAGGGCTAGTTTCATAGTAGTGAATTATAATGATCTTGTTTCAAACCCAGAAATCGAAAATAAATTCAACGAAAATACTGATGAAATATTATCTGCTTTTTCAAGGGCAATTGAAGAGATTCTAAAGGAAAGATTCCCTCAATATGCTGTAAAGATAAAAGACGATATTAGAGCAAGAATTGTTAACTATCCAGTTCAGAGAAGCCTACGTCAGATTAATGCTGAAATTATTAACAAAATGACAAGCGTTTCTGGAATGGTTGTTAGATCATCTGAAGTCAAACCATTGGCAAAAGAACTCATTTACAAATGCAGCAATGATCATGAATTTCAACAAATTTTGGTAAAGGGAATGACTTTGTCTCCTCTGTATAGATGTGGTAAAGACCCAAAATGTACTAGCAAGGAATTTACCATTCAGCCAGATAAAAGTAGATTTATCGATTTTCAAATTGTTAGACTTCAAGAGTTGCCTGAGGATCTACCTCCAGGACAACTGCCTCACTATATCGACGTATCAATTAAGCAAGATCTAGTTGATAATGCAAGACCCGGAGACCGCATCATACTAACTGGAATAGTACGTATTGAACAAGAGTTTATCACAGGAGCTAGGGCGACAAGTGGTCTTTACCGATTAAGAATTGATGGAAACAATGTAGAGTTTCTTGGAGGACGAGGAATTAAAACTTCTAGGAAATCTGAGAGGGAAGAAATCTCACCAGAAGATGAAAAAATCATCAAAGCCTTGACAAAAAATCCAGATTTTTATGAAAGATTAATTGATTCTTTTGCTCCTCACATACAAGGTCATACTCTAATCAAGGAAGCTATTATGTTGTTAATTACTGGCTCTACTCAGAGAATACTTCAAGATGGAACAAAGATCAGAGGAGACATTAACATATTTTTGGTAGGAGATCCAGGCACTGCAAAAAGTGAGATGTTAAAGTTCTGTGCAAGGATTGCACCACGTGGATTGTATACTTCTGGAAGAGGTTCTACTGCAGCTGGTCTAACTGCTGCAATTGTACGTGACAAAACAGGAATAATGATGCTAGAGGCAGGTGCAGTTGTACTTGGAGACCAAGGATTAGTATGCATAGACGAATTTGATAAAATGAAACCTGAGGATAGAAGTGCACTTCACGAAGTCATGGAACAACAATCAGTGAGCATTGCAAAAGGTGGTATAGTCGCCACCCTCAATGCAAGAACATCAATTCTTGCTGCTGCAAATCCCATGTATGGAAAATATGATCCATTCAAAAACATTACAGAAAATGTGAATTTACCAATTCCATTACTCACAAGATTCGATCTAATTTTTGTGGTACGAGATATTCCATCTAAGGAAAAAGATTCCAAAATCGCTAGGCATATTATTAATTTGCATACTCCAAGAGGTAATGACACTCGTTCCTTAATCGATGTTGATATCCTAACAAAATATTTGTCATATGCAAAAAGAATCGATCCTGTTTTAACTAAAGAAGCAGAAGAGAAAATTTTGGAATATTACATGAAAATGAGAAACGTTGATTCTGAAGACATGATCACTGTCACCCCAAGACAATTAGAAGGTTTGATAAGACTTGCAACAGCAAGAGCCAGACTTTTAATGAAAGACCAAGTTGAGGCCGAAGATGCTGATAGAGCCATATTTTTGATTCAAAGTATGCTTCAGGATGCAGGTGTTGATGTAAATACCGGAAAAGTTGATCTTGGAGTTCTTCAAGGAAGAGCACATAGTGAGGTATCCAAAATGCAACTCTTTATGGATATTCTACGGTCACTTGAAGGAGAAAACAAGATTGCTGTTGAGGAGAAATTATTTATCAAAGAACTAGCCAAATCTGGCAAATTCACTGAAGACGAAGCTAGAAACTACGTTAGAAGAATGCTTCGTGAGGCATCTATTTATGAATCCAAACCCGGTCATTATAACCGGGTATGAAGATATCTGATCTTAAATTATCAAAATCAGCAGTTGGCATTCTAAAATCTCAGGGTTATTCAGAACTTTATCCTCCTCAAGAGCAAAGTATCAAAGCAGGTTTGCTTGATGGAAAAAATATTCTTGTTTCAGCTCCAACAGCTAGTGGAAAAACGCTAATTGCAATACTTGGAATGATAAATTATCTTTCAAAAAACAAAGGAAAGATTGTTTATCTTAGTCCGCTCCGTGCTTTGGCAGCCGAAAAATTTGAAGAGTTTAAGAAACTTGAAGACATTGATTTTGGCAGAAAGATCAAAGTTCAAATTTCAACGGGAGATTTTAAATCAATAGACAAGAATCTTGCAACAAGTGACATTCTGATCCTTACCAACGAAAAAATGGATTCTGTGATTCGTCATGGTGCAGACTGGGTTGAAGAAATTGGACTAGTAATTGCAGATGAAATACATCTAATCGGTGATGACGACAGAGGACCTGCACTAGAAATTACTTTAACCAAACTAAAACTGCTTGAAAGTCATCCTCAAATACTTGGCCTTAGTGCTACAATTTCTAATGCACCTGAGTTATCTGAATGGCTAGAATCCGAACTTGTGGAAAATAAATGGAGACCTGTACCTCTTTACGAAGGGGTTTACGACTCTGGTTCTGTAGTGATGAATGATGGGAGAGAATTTGAAATTGAATCTAGCATTAGGGGAAAACCTGTTGATTTGGGACTAGAGTCGGTAAAAAATGGAGGCCAATCTTTACTTTTTGCTGAAACTAGAACCCGTTCTTCGTCTCTTGCAACTAAAGCAGCAGATGCAATTTCAAAATCTTTAAAAAAATCTGACAAAATAGAACTAGAAAAAATTTCAAAAAAACTTTTAGAAAACAACGAACACACTGAGCTTCTCAAAACACTTGCCTCTCTAATAAAAAAAGGTGTTGCCTTTCACCACGCAGGTCTTAACCAAAATTGTAGACAAACAGTAGAGTCAGAGTTTAGAAACGGTAAGATCAAATTAATAGCAGCCACTCCCACACTTGCTGCAGGGGTTAACCTTCCAGCAAGAAGAGTTGTAATATCGAGTGTCAACCGTTACAATTCACGTTATGGTGCAAATAGACCAATAAGTGTTCTAGAATACAAGCAGCTTTGTGGCAGAGCAGGCCGACCTCAATATGATGAATATGGTGAAGCAATAATAATTGGAAATTCTAACAGTTCTGAATTAATCGATTATTATGTTAACGGCGAACCAGAGCCAATAGAATCTAAAATTACTGATGATAAATCTCTTAGAACGCATGTTCTTAGTTTAATTGCTACACGTCCTGGTATTAAGAAAGATGAAATTGTTGAATTCTTTTTGCAAACATTAGGTGGAACTCAAACTAGAGCACCAACAATAAAATTTGGAATAGATATTGCACAAAAGTTCCTATTAGAAGAAGATCTTATTATAAAAAAAGGAGAACGATTTGTAGCAACTGAATTTGGTAAAAAAGTTTCTAAACTATACATTGATCCACTAACTGCAACTTATTTTAGAGATGCACTAAAAATTGTAACAAAAGAACGAAAACACACTTTTGGTTTGTTACACTTGATTACCACATCAGAGGAATTTTTTCCAAAGTTTGCCCTAAGAAACAAAGACTATGAGAAGGTAGGAATTTTGCTTGAAAACTATGCCTCTGAACTTATTGAACCAATATCAGAGTACGATTGTTCAAGGAGTTTACTTGCTTTGGAGGCTTGGATTACTGAATCATCTGAAATTTCACTTTCAGATAATTTGAATATTCAATCTGGAGATATGCACCGAATAGTAGAAACTTCTGATTGGTTAGTATATTGCCTTCGAGAGCTTACTAAACAAGGTGAGCGGGCAGATCTTTTAGAGGAATTAGATGTTTTAAGAAAAAGAATCATCTATGGAATAAGAGAAGAATTAACCGAACTAGTAAAAATCAAAGGAATTGGTAGGATTCGCGCACGAAAATTGTATAAAAACGACATAAAAGATCTTGAGGATCTTTCAAAGATTCCAGTAAAAAAATTGGCAGAGATTGATAAAATAGGTTCGACACTTGCAGATAACATCAAGTCCCAGTTACGATAGGGATAGATAATTGCCTGAAAGAATAATTGCTGCTGCAGCAGTTTCAGTGATTGCATTTTTTACAGTCTATTTTCTCACACCATTTTTGATAAGAGCTCTTGAGAAAAGAAATCAAACCGTCAAGGATTATAACAGAAAAGGTGGAGCAATGGTGCCAAGACCTGGCGGACCATCAATTATTGCGGGGATATTGGCATCTGAACTAGTACTATACCTATTCTTTCCAATGGAGGAGATAATTGCAATTATGGCTACCACAGGCTTAGCTTTTCTTGTAGGACTAGTTGATGACAAAAAGGTTATGGGTGGGTGGTTTAAGCCAGTAGCACTTGCAGCTGCGGCTTTACCAATTCTTTTGTTAGGAGTTTATGATTCCAATTTAGCATTTCCACTTTTCGGCGAAGTTCGAATTCCACTTTTGTATTTTCCAATAGTTATTTTTATGATTGTAATTACAGGTAATACAATAAATTCAATAGATGTACTCAATGGTGTTGCAAGCGGTTTTATGACTATTGCAAGTTTTTCTTTGACAATTTCACTTCTCATTTTACAAAACTATGAAATTGCTATTGCAAGCTTGCCTCTTGGGTTTGTATCATTAGCATTTTACAAATATCACAAATTTCCAAGTAAAATTTTTCCTGGAGATTCAGGAGCTTTGGCACTTGGAGCAATGTATGGAACCATTGCAATTGTGGGAGATGTAGAAATTATTGCTGCAATTGCACTTTTGCCAGCAATTTTCAATTCCTTTTTGTTTTTATCAAGTATGAAACGTATAATGGAACACAGAGAAATTAAATCAAAACCTGTAACAAAAAACGAAGATTTTAAATTAAAAGCTACTAATGAGAAAGATGCTCCAGTAACTCTAGTAAGGTTGATTGTATCTAGTAAACCATTAACAGAAAAGGAAGTCGGTTTTATGATTTTTCGACTCGCTTTATTTTCAGGCATACTTGCAATCATTACTACATTTATGATAGGACTGAAAATTTGAAAGGAAGTTCTGTTTTTACATTTATCTTTCTAATGTGGATATTGATCATTATTGGTGGAGGAATAGCCGTGGTAATCCTTGGGCCAATTCAAATTTCAGGGTATGGACAATATGATGCTATTTTATCTTCAGGAATTAAAGCAATAATTGCTATAGCCATGGTAGTGATCTGGATTTACATTTTATCAAAAATTAAAAATTGGATTTTCCAAAAGGAACTGGAATTCTAACTATTTTTCCAGGCATTTTGTTTTTTGTCGTATTCTTCTCTAGAGTATTTCGCTTTAGCAGGAACTCCTATAACGACGGTGTTTTCTGGCACATCTTTTGTAACTACAGCTCCCATAGCCACAACACTGTTCTTTCCAATCTTTACACCAGCTTTGATAACTGCACGGGAACCGATGATAGCATTATCTTCAATTGTTACTCCCACCATTTTTCCACTAGGTGGAAACGGATCGTTTGTAAGTGCTGCGGCTGGTCCAATGAAAACATTTTTTCCAATTCTGGATAAGGGTGGAATGTATACTGAGCCTTCAATCATGCTGTTATCGCCAATCTTTACATTGTAGTCAATGTGAACAAGAGAACCAATTTTCACATTATCTCCTATTTCTGTGTCATCTCCCACATAGGTAAAATGCCAAATCTTGACATTATTACCAATCTTTGCTTTATTAGAAATAAAATTAGTAACCAATCGGCATCACAGATGCCATGGAGCTCCTTGTTTAATTATTTTTTCAGGTAATTTTTCTTGATTGTTTTTTAGAAACTCCATATCTTGTTTTTTATCTCGTAACTCATCTGGCAACATAATTGGAATTTCTTCGATTATAGGAAAAAATCGTGAACAATCTGTACAAAAAAGGGCTCCTTCTACTACTAACTCATCTTTTGATCTTGATTCATAAATTTCAAGAGGAAAATGCTTGTCAATTGGACAGGCCAGAATATCCAACATACTTTTTTTCATTTTAGATCTAGATAGATTGGTGTACCTTTTTGGCTAGATAAAAGTGATGCCTCTGCAATTTTTGAAACGTTTACTGCTTCTTGAGGTTTTACAGTTAATTCATTTTTACCTTCAATTGATCCCAAAAAATTCTTTATTTCTAAAAGTAAAGGTTCTTGAGACTCTTTTCTCGGAATTTCTGTATCATTTTTAGTTTCGATTTTCACCTCCTGTGTAATAAAATCTGCAGATACTATACCTTCAGTACAAACAGCATTGAAGTTTCTCACTCTAGTAGGTGTTATCCAGTTTGATGAGATTATTGCTACTTTGTTATCTTTAAAACCCAACATAATTGTAGCAAAATCTTCATGATCATGTCTAATTTTTCCAGATCTTGCAAAAACAACATGTGGCGTGTCATCAAATAACCACATTGCAGTATCTATGTCATGAACTGAAGTATCATAAATTATTCCAACATCTTTGATATGCATTGGCATTCTATTTTCTCGGTGAAATTCAAGCATGACTAGCTCTCCATATTTTTTTGATTTTACATAATCTTTTACGAGTGCGACTGCAGGGTTGAATCTTTCAATATAGCCACAAGTGAGAATTACTTTATTTTTTTTTGCTAGCTCAACTAAATCTTCTCCTTCTTCTGAGAGATAAGTCATTGGTTTTTCCACAAAAACATTTTTTCTTTTTTGAATGAGTTTTTTTGCAATTTCTGTATGAGTAAAAGTAGGAGTACATACAAATGCCGCATCAAATTTTTCTGAATCTAACAATGAATCTACTGAATCATAATAATTTACCGAATATTTTTCCCCATATTCTTTTCCTCTTTCTTTATTAGCGTCACAGACTGCTACAAGAACTCCAAGCTGGGAAAGAATTCTTGTATGATTTTTCCCCCATCCACCTGTACCAATTTGAGCAATCTTCATACTAGTACACCGGAGTTAACCAAGTAGAATATTTTTCATTTCTGTTCATAACAACATCTGTATAGTCTGCCATCAATTCCTTTGTAATTTTACCAACTTTACCATTTCCAATTTTTCTTTCATCTACCCGAATGATTGGAGTGATTTCTGCTGCTGTGCCAGTAAGGAAAATTTCATCAGCTATGTATAATTCACTTCGATTAATCTCTCTGATTGAACTCTCATAATTCCTATCCTCTACTAAACTGAAAATCGAATCTCTGGTAATTCCTTTCAATGCTGATGAGCTAGTAGGAGGAGTAATTATTTCGTTGTTTAAGACTATGAAGATATTTTCTCCAGGAGCTTCGCTAACATTTCCAAATTTATCTAAAAGTATGGCTTCATCGTAACCATTTCTCTTTGATTCCTGTGTGGCTAAAATTGAATTCAGATAATTTCCGCCCATTTTTGCTTGCGGTGGTGTAGATGAAATACTAAATTTTCTCCAAGAAGAAACTCCTGCAGTAATCCCCTTTTTGTTGAATAAATCACCAAAAGGAAACATAAACATTGCAACATGGGTTGGTGCTTTTTCTGTAACATGTAAATTTATTCCGTATTGTCCTACAAAGTAAAACGGACGAATATAGCAGGATTTTTTCATTTTATTTTTTTTACATAAATTGATTATTGCTTTTTTTATATCGTTATTAGAAAAATTTAGAGATATGGAATAGTATTTTCCAGAATTTCTGAATCTCTCAATATGATCATCTAATCTGAAAATATTGAGATTTTTAGAATTCCAATAAGCTCGTATGCCCTCAAAAATTGAGGTTCCATAATGTATAGCATGTGTAGTTATTGGTACTTTTGCCTTATCTATCGGCATTAGTTTTCCATCAAACCATACAAATTTTGCAAAGTGAGATATCACAAAAAAGATGAGAAATCATCTATAATTAACCTATTTGGACCAGTAACCTTCTTTTGGAAATTTCATACCAGCCACTTTTTTGGTTTTATCTTCTTCTTTTGAAAATTTTTCTATAATATTCCAATTTTGTTTTATTATTTTGGCAACTTTTTTGGGAACATCTTTTTCCCAGTTTGTGTTTTTACCACTTACAGCTTCGTATAATTTTTTTTTCACATTTGAAGCTGAAACTGTTTTTCGTTTACCTATTTTTGGATTTAGGCGATACATCTTCAACATACGTCCTTCTGTTTTATCCCCAGTGTAAGAAAAATACTCTTCATTGATTCCTTCAATGAGTTGATTTCTTAATTGCCAAGATGTAGGTGAAAGTAAAGGTGGAAGGTATCTACAAAAAGGAGCATGAAAGGTGTAATTTGGGGATACAGTAATTGTATTACCAAATACAACTTCTAACATTTGTTTTCGAATTTCATAACTAAAAGGAAAGCTACGACTATTGACTTCTTTTCCATTTCTGAGAAAAATTACTGGCATAACTTTAACTTTTGATTCATTTTTTAATTCTTCAATGATTTCTACATGTGCATTGGTCAATGGATTAAGATGTGCAAGATAAATAGAAACCGTCAACTGAGCTATGTAATTTATCTGTCCTATTTCAATGAACGTATGTAAGTTTAATGTGGGGACGATGGGACTTGAACCCATGACATCCAGCGCCCGAGGCTGGCAGTCCACCAAGCTAACCTACGTCCCCGTTCTATGGCAGAATTGTACAGTATTATTTTTTTAGAAAAAAAATTTTAAATGGACCGGGAGGGATTTGAACCCTCGATCTCACCCATGCCAAGGGCGTATCCTACCAGTCTAGACGACCGGCCCAAGTTTTCAGACAGAAAATCTGAACGATTTAGATTTTTTAGTTAGGTTATTAACGTTTAGCTAGGATTGAAAATTTTCCAAAAAATTAACAGAAGATATTTAACCATTACAGATTAACTTCATCAAATGGTGGAGGAGAATAAGGCAACTATTACTTATCTTCAATTACTAAAAGAAGATTTGTTCATCATGAGACTTGTTCCAAACGATGGACAAGTTCCAGATTATCACGCAGGTCAATTCATTACAATTGGTATGCCAAATCCAGCTGAAAATAATAAAATTGTACGAAGGGCTTATTCTATTTCATCTCATCCTGAAAATAGAAAATACATAGAACTTGTCATTAGATGGGTTCGAAAACCTGTTCCTGGTCGTTTAACAACACTCCTTTTTAATGCAAAAACTGGTGATGAAATTGGTTGGATTAAACCAGCAGGTGCAGCTCTTTCTATAAGTGAAAAATTACCAGATGGAAGTCCAGATAAACGCAGAATTGTTTGTATTGGCGGTGGTACAGGACTGGCACCCTTTGTTAGCTTTGCTCAGCACTTACATGCAGTTGGTGATAAAAGAGAAGTCATAGTTCTACATGGTGCAAGTTACGTTGATGAGCTAAGTTACAGAGACCTCCTTACAGGATTAGAATATGACAGCATTGAGAGAGGAAAAGATCAATGGAATTTTAAATACAGAGCTGCAATTAGTCGTCCACAAGAATGGTTTAACAGATCTTGGGGAGGTCAAACAGGAAGAGTGGAAACATTTTTGAGACCTAAAGAAAATGGTACATCTCCGTTAGAAGAACTAGTCGGAGAGAAAATAACTAAAGACAATACAATGTTTTACGTTTGTGGATGGCAAGGTACAATCGATGGAGTATTGGACTTTATGAAACCTAAAGGATTTGTTTCTCAAAAAGACAAGCGTGAAGATGGAAGCTTTGAAGTAAAGTTCGAGTCATACGGCTAGACTTTAGCTATCAAAGAAATAAAATCACAATTAAGATACTAGCTTTGCGTTAAGCCGTCTCATCATTGCCTCAATAATTGGAAACTCTTTACCAATCATTTCTTCTACAGCAGGAACCTTGGACATTCTCGCCATCTCATTTTCATCAACCATCTCCGAAATTTGATCTCTAAACAATAATTTCATTCCCGGAAACGTAGCGACTTTCTCATCAACTGCTCTAGGATCTGATACATCTAACATCAGTGTACCTTTCTTTTTCTTTTCCATAATTCGTTTTAATCTCTCAAAATTTATCAAGAAATAATCTGCAGTTGTTGCAACAAAGATGATGTCAAAACCATCGAATCCTGATAAGACATCTTCAAATTTTACTGGTGTTCCACCCAATAATTTTGAAAAACCAGTGGCTCGCTCTATCGTCATACTGGTAACATCAAATGCATGCTTTTTTTTGTTAAGAGCTTTAGCAACCATGGCTGCTGTCTCTCCTGTACCAATAAGAAGAACATGTTTTTTATCTATACCAGTTTTATCTTCAGCAGTTTTTACAGCAATATCTCCAATAGATACTAATCCTTCACTAATTTCTGAGGATTCTCTAACTCGAGTTGCAATTCGTATACAACTATCAAACAATTTTTCCAATATTTTGCCTACTACTCCAACTTGTTTTGCACTAGATACAGCATCTTTTATTTCATCCAGAATTTCTTTTCTTCCTATAATTATTGAATCCAAACCTGAAACAAGTCGTAATAGATGATGAATAACATCTGCATCCTTATACACCTCTAGAGTTTGGTCAAAATGATCCAAATCATGTTCCTCTAGTTCTGATAATGATTCCCAAGTTTCTTGAATTTTATTTATGGTAAAGGGTTTTCCTTCACTCCTTCTTCTATCTGGCACTTCTCCTTGTTCCAAATTAATTACCAAAAAAACTTCAACTCTGAAAGCATTCTGAAGTATTACACATTCCGAAACATCAGAAATTTTCTTAAAAGCTTCAGAGGCAGTTGCTACATTTTTGAATGAAAATTTTTCTATCTTATGAATTGGGACATTTTTAAAAGTAATTCTTGCATTAATTATTTCAAAATTATTTTTACTCATAAATAATCACCATTTAAACTCGAAGTTTGTCTCTTCCACCTTTTGCTGTACGAAAAACATTCATGCCAATGTAATAATTCTCATATAGATAATCCAGAGTTTTTAGATCTTCTTCGACTAGATTAATTTCCTGATCACTTGCATTTGGATCATTTTTCAAGCGTATCAGTCTTTGTTCTAATTCTTCTCGCTGATTTTTTATTTCTCTTTCATAGCTAGAAACTCCAGCGAATTCAGGACTGAGAATGTGTTGTGGATTGTATTCTGGAGTTTGATCTTGTGGAATCTGTACTTGTCTAGAAATCTGTTCTTCTTGGGTTTGTGAAAGTACGGGTGTTAGTGGAGCTCGTTCGTTTTTCTCTTGCCAAAACTCTGGTTCCCCCATTTCTCTTCTAAATATTCGCTCTGCTCCGCGTTTGTTGGTCAATCCGCGTCCTGCATCTGCTATTACTACTTCAGCTGCTGCTGCTTTGTATTCTTCTTCTGCTGCAGCTTC
>JAZGIF010000106.1:0-4301 GCA_036481835.1 Nitrosopumilaceae archaeon | reverse complement strand
TTTCAATTGAAAATGTTGTTGCTTCTGCAACAATAGATCAAAGATTAGATCTCAAAGATATAACAAAAAAATTTCCTGATGTAGAATGGAACCCAGAACAGTTTCCAGGAGCTGTCTTTAGGCTAAAATCACCAAAGACTGCCACATTGCTATTCAGTACAGGAAAGATGGTTTGTACAGGTGCAAAATCCGAAGAGATGGCAAGAAAGGCAGTAAATAACGTAGTGAAAATTTTGAGAAAAGGAAAAATTAAGATAAAAAACGAAGCGACGGTAACAATTCAAAACATTGTAGCGTCTATCAACCTTGGTGGCAGAGTTCACTTGGAACAAGCTGCTAGAAGCTTGCCAAGAAGTATGTATGAACCAGAACAGTTTCCTGGATTAATTCATAGAATGGTTGATCCTAAAACTGTAATCCTGATTTTTTCATCAGGGAAATTGGTTTGTACAGGCGGTAAAACCGAAAAAGATGTGTATCGTTCTGTTAACAATGTACACAGTTTGCTTGAGGAAAAGAAATTGATGATTTATGATTGAAAATTTTGTAATCACTAATGAATATAGATAACAAATCAAAATGTACATAAAAGGGATTTTCGATCCCCATATGTGCAGACGAAATATATTTTCACTACAGGGGGAGTAATGTCTGGCCTTGGAAAAGGCGTAGTTTCATCATCCATTGCAAAATTATTACAACTTTCCAATCAAAAAGTATCCTGTGTTAAGATTGATCCTTACCTAAATTTTGATGCTGGAACCATGAATCCGATCGCACATGGAGAAGTCTTTGTTACAGAAGATGGAGGCGAATGTGATATGGATATTGGAAATTATGAAAGGTTTCTTAACCAAAATATTCCAAAATCCCACAACATTACAACAGCACAGATCTATTCTACTGTGATAGAAGCTGAAAGAAAAGGAGAGTATCTAGGCGCATGTGTTCAAATAATTCCCCATGTCACTGACGAAATAAAAAACCGGATTCGAAATATTTCAGATAGTGGATCCCTTGATATTTTAATTATAGAATGTGGAGGAACTGTAGGAGATATTGAAAGCCTCCCCTTTCTTGAAGCATTAAGACAGATTAGAGCTGAAGAAGGTTCTGAAAACGTAATTTTTGTACATGTAACCTTAGCACCATCACTTGATGTAGTAGGTGAACAAAAAACCAAGCCTACACAACACAGCGTACAAGAATTAAGAAGAATTGGTATTCAGCCAGACTTACTTGCAGTAAGATGTACTAATCCTCTTTTAGAAAAGACTAAAAAAAAGATTTCGTTATTTACTAATGTTTCTGTTAAAGATGTTTTTTCATGTCATGACGTTGAGTCAATTTTTATGATTCCACAAATACTCTATGATCAAGGAATAGTAGATACAATTTTCAAAAAATTTGGTAAAGTTGGACTCGTTAATGCCTCAGCTAATTGGGATAAATGGAATGCAATTGTTTCTTCTCTAAAACCTTCAGACAGTACTATCAACATAGCTATGGTTGGAAAATATGTTACATTAGCAGATAGTTATGTAAGTGTTAATCAAGCATTAAAACATGCAGGTGGAAAAATTGGAAAAAATATTTCGATTAAATGGATAGATTCAGAAGAACTTAATGGTAATATCAATACTTTGTCAAATTACAATGGGATTATTGTACCAGGAGGGTTTGGTACAAGAGGTTCGGAAGGAATAATTAAAACTGCAAATTTTGCAAGAGAAAATAATATTCCTTATCTTGGAATTTGTTTTGGTTTTCAATTGGCAGCAGTTGCATTTGGGCGATATGTATGCAATTTAAAAGATGCAAATTCAGCAGAAGTTTCACCTAAAACCGAATATCCAATAATTGATTTATTGCCTGAACAAAAATCTATTGAAAATAAAGGTGGATCTTTAAGATTAGGTGCTAGTGAAATTAACGTGAAAGAAAATTCACTTGCTTTTAAAATTTACAATTCAAATATTATTAAAAAAAGACACAGACATAGATATGAATTCAATAAAGAGTTTCTTGACACATTTATTGAAAAAGGAATGGTTTTTTCTGGAGAAAGCGATAACGGTAAAAGAATGGAAATCTTAGAAATTCCTTCTCACAAATTCTTTTTTGGAGTGCAGTTCCATCCAGAATTCAATAGTAGACCAGGCTTTCCTGAAAACTCCTTTGAATCTTTTTTGAAAGCATCATCAAATCAAACAAGTTAAAAATAAACTAAGAAAAATCTAAGATTTTAGACAAATATTTATTAAAATCATAGGCTCATAAAAACTGTAAATAATCAATAGGAGGCATTATCAAGGCTTTTGTTGCTATGAGAGTTTTGGGCATTGCAACGGTTTTGATAAATATCCCCCTATCAATATTCTTAAAAAAATACTATTTTTTAAACTCTTTCTTGATCGGAATTTTATTTTCAATTTCAAAGGATACAGAAATTAGGTTTAGTTTTGATCTTTGAATCAGGTTAATTTTGAAATTTCATAGATCTTTTGTCTTGCATCACGGATGGATACTTTCTTAGTGACATATCCCTTTTTCAAAAGATGGCTCAATGCTAATCTTACAGTTCTATCTGGTAACATAGTTTTTTTGCCAAGCTGTTTTTGTGTCATTGCTCCTTCATATTCAAGAATTTTTAACAATAATTTTGAGCTAGGAGGCATTCTAAGAAGATCTTCTGCAAGATGTACCTTTTTAGCAAGAGCAGAGATCGCAGTTGAATCTTTTTTCATTCTGATAATATGAGCTGATGGATTGTATTTTGTGCATTCTATAATTTTATCGATGTTGTAACGATCAATTCCGTCCAAAACAACTTCACAATATAATCTTGAAGATATATCACCAATTTCGATTAAGCTTTCATTTGAAACAATTAATGGTCTACGTGTAACATCTAATGAATTGACTGAAATTATTCCAAATACAGATGAATCTTGAAAAATAACTGGTCCTCCAGCCGACATGGAATAAGCAGAAGAGCCAATTGGAGTGGAGATTATTACTCCATCACTACTATCATGCCATACCTCTTCACCATTAACTCGTAATGTATATTCCATCAAGGTTGCGCTTTTTGAGGTAAATACTGCTACATCATTCAAAACAGGAAAAACATTTTTTCCATCTATTTTTACCCCAATTCGTGGAACTTCTTCAATTTCATATTTTTTATTTTTTAGCCTGTTTACATAAGTAGAAAATTCTTTTAAATCGATTTGAGCCAAAAAACCATTTGACTCAGATTCACTAATTCCTAATACTGGGATTTCTGAATCTAAATTTTTATGGAAATAATTTCTAACTCCACGGTCTCCACCTAGGACTATAATGCAATCTAAATTCTTTGATTTTATCTTTGAACCTAAAACTAATTGAATTCCTGCATTTTCCAATTCTTTTTTTATTGATTTTATAGCAGTATCAGTTATTCCTGTACCAGAAATTCCAATTTGCACAAGGCAATAACAATACCTTATACAATAAAAGCCTAAACTTGTTTGAATTTTATTTGGTTATAGAAATATGCCGCGTTTGTTTCAATAGCACCTTTTTCAGGTACTTTCTTTAATCCTAATTCTCGAGTTTCCAATGCAGCCTGAGCTGCCCCCCCAGCAAAACATAGCGCCCAAAAAAAATCTTTTTCCTTTAATAACGTACAGCAAAAAGATGAGCTAAAAATGTCACCTATTCCAGTTGTATCATAAAGTTTCAAATTTGGTAGTTTAATTGAATAAATTCTGTCTTTTACTAGAAGAGAAATATCTTGTTTATTTGGCACAATTACATTTTCTACACCTTTTTTTTGAAGGTTTTTCATTGCATCAATACCAGTAAGACCAGTAAGATTAAAAATTTCATCAGGGTTGACTTTTACACTTGAAACATTTGATAAATTAATATCAGTTTTTTCAAGATGAATGTTGTTTTCTGAATCAATTCGTCTCAGAAATCCTTGAGGATCCAGAAAAATTATTTTAGAATCTTTCTTTAATTTTTCAAATGTTTCAGTAGATAATTCCTGAAAAACAGGACTGACAATTATTCCATCCGCATTAGCATTAGAGTATTCGATAGCATCGCAAGTATTATTCAAAATTAATTTTCTATCTGAATTTAAAATTTTTATTGTGAATCTCGTTGTTGGTTTGTCAGATAATGCATTTTTAAAAATTAATTTTTTGTCTGTCAAAAATTTTGTCGGAAAATCTGAACCAAATTTTGTATGCAATTCCACATCAAATTTTAACTTTTTCGCAGTAATGCCGCAATAACATGCTGCACCA
>JAZGIF010000105.1:0-2169 GCA_036481835.1 Nitrosopumilaceae archaeon | reverse complement strand
GTTCCAAGTTTAAAGAAAGTTCTCCTCAACTTGCTTTAGTTTTTTATTTTGTTTTTCATATTTACGTTGTTGAGGCAACATAATGTAAACACATGCAGTACCGCACATAGTACATGGAACATTGTTGCCAAGTCTTTGACCAGTTCTACTATGAATTCTGGCAGCTTCTTCTGGATCAATTGATAATGCCAATTGTTTTTCCCAATCAAGAGTGCGTCTGGCTTCTGTCATTTTCAAATCCCATTTGATTGCTTTATCTCGAATTTTTACGAGATCACCTGCATGTGCAGCAATTCTGTATGCAATCAATCCTGCTTTGACTTCTTGGGCATTTGGCAATGCTAAGTGTTCAGATGGAGTCAAATAACATAACAAATCTACTCCCTCACTAGCAGAAACTGCAGCTCCTATTGCACTTGCTATATGATCATGTCCTGAAGCGACATCAGTTACTAAAGGACCAAGTACATAATATGGTACATCACCAATTAATGATTTAGCTAACCTGACATTTGTTGCAACTTCATTTAATGGAACGTGGCCAGGACCTTCAACCATAACTTGAACATCTTTTTCATGGGCTCGTTTTGTCAAACGTGCAACATTTATCATTTCTTGGATTTGCAATTCATCATGTGAATCTAAAATTGAACCTGGTCTTAATGCATCACCAAGACTAAAAGTCACGTCGTATTTTCTTGCCAATTCAATAAGATAATCAAAGTGAGAAAAGTAAGGATTTTCTTTATCATATTTTAGCATCCATGCAGCAGTAATGGTTCCTCCTTTACTGACGACGCCTCCATATCTTTCAACCTTTAGAATTTTTTTGGCAATATCTTTAGTTATTCCAGAGTGTATTGTAGTGTAATCTACTCCGTCTTTGACATTATTTTCAAAGGCGTTAAGAAAATCATCTTCAGTAAGATCAAGTGGATTTTTGTGTTTTTCAACGCCAAAATTGTATGCTTCGTAAATTGGCACCGTTCCAAAGGTAATAGGAGCTGCATCTAATAGAGCGCGGCGAATTATTCCAACATCACCTCCATCACTCAAATCCATTATTGTGTCTGCATGATATTTTACTGCAACTTTGGCCTTTTCAATTTCTTCTTCAAGGTCAACTTTGAGAGTGGAAGTTCCAATGTTTACATTTACTTTAGTTTTTAGTCCCTTTCCAATGCCAACATTGTGTATTTTTTGAGGCCTAGTGTTATTACTAGGAATAATTATTGAGCCCCTTGCAATTTTTGGCAATAACCAATCTATTGTAACATCCTCATCTTTCGCAACAAGTTTCATTTGCTCAGTTGCAACACCTCTTCGAGCTGCACTCATTTGTGTACTCAATATACTATCTACATTTTTACTAGATTTAAACAATAGTTTCTTCAGGTATCATGATGAACGTTCTTTCAATTGCAGGATCTGATCCATCATCTGGTGCAGGGATCCAATCAGATATCAAAACATTCACGTCACTTGGGGCGTATGGACTAACGGTAATTACTTCAATTACTAGTCAAAACACATCTACATTCTCAAATGTCGAATCTGTTTCTCCAAAGATGATTAAGAGTCAAATTGATTCAATCATTTCTGATTTTAGAATAAATGCAATCAAAGTGGGAATGGTGTATAACACAAAATCAATCCAAGCAATTTTTTCAAAATTAAAAAATTCAAAGATACCCATTATTTTAGATCCTGTCATAAAATCAACAACAGGAGGAGATCTTTTAGAAAAATCCTCCCTAACTAGTTACAAAAAACTGCTAATCCCTTTGGCATATGCTATAACTCCCAACGTTTTAGAGGCTGAAAAATTATCAGGAGTTAAAATTAAAACAAAAAAAGATTTACGACATTCTGCACAAAAAATTCTAAAATTAGGTGCAAAAAATGTGGTAATTACGGGTACCGAGTTTGAAAAAGGAAAAATTGCAGATTTTGTAGTTGAAAATTCTGTTAATTATTTTGTAAATGGAAAAAAATTAACAAAAATTATTCATGGTAGTGGATGTAACTTTTCATCAGCCTTAACTGTAGCAATTGCTAAAGGAAAAAACTTTGGTAATGCAGTAAAGTTTGCAAAAGATTATTCATATAATTCCTTAAAAAATTCAAAAAAAATTGGAAAAGGTCATTTAATTAGTAACTCATTGCCCA
>JAZGIF010000104.1:0-3468 GCA_036481835.1 Nitrosopumilaceae archaeon | reverse complement strand
TATAGTTGGCGATCCTGTAATCGATTTGGATTCAACAAACAGGTTAATGCGAGCAAACGTTGTAGTAACGAATTATAATCCAGCAGGAACTGGTATTTTTTTCATGCAATTAATACAATCAAGCACTGGAAAAATTCTTAGCGAGAAGGAAATTTTGATTACACCACGAGATAATGACTTGTGGGGAGCACAAATTGCTGGCATGTTAGATGAGGATAAAATAAATAAAAATGGAAAGCCAGTACTAGGAAATTATGAGATTAAAGTTATAACTGAATATGGTTCCTATACTGGGAGCGCTTCCTTTAAAATAATTAAATCCAGCGAATCCAAACCAGCCCCTTCCACTACAGTACAAAAATCATCCGAACTGGTAGAAGAAGAAACCACTTCGACTGAAATAGAAACTGAAACAGAAATTGAGTCAGAAATTGAAACAGAAACTGAAACAGAAACTAAAACAGAAACTGAATCTGAAACTGAATCAGAACAAGATACAATTGTTGAACCACAAATAATTTCAAATGGTGCAGTTCCTTCAATAATTCCTGATTGGATAAAAAATATTGCTTTATGGTATGGACAAGGTAATGTTACTGAAGATGAATTTATCAACGCAATCAAATTTTTGATTAATCAAGGTATCATAGAAGTATAAGATAAACAATTTAATCAAAATTTTTCAAAAACCAAGAATCTACTTATGATTTAAATTGTGTAGAGTTGGCCATTTAGCGGTCTCTATGTCATTATTAATTCCTAAAAAAGTTGGACAATTAACGTACAAAATTGAACCAGATTCTAGTCAAGGAATGAGAGTGCCTGTAACAATTTACGCAAACGAGAATCTCTTAGAAAAAATGATGTCAGATAGAACTATTCGTCAGGCCATCAATGTCTCTACTATTCCTGGAATTGTAGGAAGTTCTGTAGTACTACCTGACGGTCATGAGGGTTATGGATTTCCTGTTGGTGGTGTAGCTGCAATGGATGCTGAAGAGGGAATGATTAGTCCTGGGGGAGTAGGATACGACATTAATTGTGGTGTGAGACTTTTGAGAACTGGTTTAAAAGAAAATGAAGTAAGACCAAAGCTTAAGGATTTAGTTACGGATCTCTTTAATTCAGTTCCTTCTGGAGTTGGCTCAAAAGGCGCAATAAAATTGAATCAATCTCAACTTGATGAAGTTTTAGTTAAAGGAGTTGGATGGGCAATAAATAATGGATATGGAAATAAAGAAGATGCAGAAGTTTGTGAAGAAAATGGAAACATCGCTAATGCAGATCCAGATAAGGTTTCCGATAGAGCAAAGAAAAGGGGAGCTCCACAGCTTGGCAGTTTAGGTTCGGGAAATCATTTTCTTGAAATCCAAAAGGTAGCAGAAATTCATGATGAAGAAGCTGCAAAAAGGATGGGATTAGAAAAAGACCAAGTAACAATTCTTACTCACTGTGGTTCTAGAGGATTTGGTCATCAGGTATGCAGTGATTATTTACGAGTCTCTGAACAAGCCTTAAAAAAATATGATATTTCTCTTCCAGATAGAGAACTGGCTTGTGTTCCAAATAGTTCTGAGGAAGGTGAATCATATAGGAAAGCAATGTTTGCTGCACTGAATTTTGCATGGAGTAACAGACAAATGATTACTCATTGGACTAGGAAATCCTTTGAACGAGTTTTCAAACAATCTGAATCCGATTTAGAAATGAATCTAGTTTATGATGTTGCTCACAATATTGCCAAAGTAGAAAAACATAATGTAGATGGGAAATTAAGATCAGTAGTAGTTCATAGAAAAGGAGCAACAAGGGCTTTTCCAGCAAATCGAGATGAAGTTCCATCAAAGTACAGGGATTTGGGACAACCAATTTTCATTCCTGGTTCTATGGGTACTGCTAGTTGGGTTTTATTGGGACAACCTAATTCTATGAATCTTACATTTGGTTCAACTGCACACGGCGCTGGCAGAACAATGTCTAGATCAAAGGCAAGACGTAACTATACTGAATCCCAAGTTAAAAAATACCTTTCAGATAAAGGAATTGTAGTGAAATCATTAACTCGAGATGGAATAGTTGAAGAAACCCCTCAAGCTTACAAGGATGTAGATTCCATTGTGAACGTTTCACACGAATTAAAAATTGCGACCAAAGTTGCAAAGTTAGTACCAATTGGTGTAATTAAGGGATGACTGAAGAAGATAACGAACTAGAGCAGTTGAAGAAAAAACGTTTAGCAGAAATGCAAAAAAACATATCAATTAAACAAAAAAAAGAACAATCTTCGGAACAAAAAAAACCCAATCCTCGTGACTTAGTCCTAAAAAATTTAGGTTATAGGGGTTTAGAGGTCCTACAAAATGCCGAGTCACAATATCCTAATGAAACAAAAATCGTGATACAAAAACTAGCTGAGCTCATTTCCTCTGGCGAAATTGATGAAAAACTAGATGGTGGCAAGCTATTGGCATTATTTAGAGTAGTAGGACTCAATGTTCATGTAAAGACTACAATCAATGTTGAACAAGATGGAAAATTCATTTCGCTGTCAGAAAAATTTAGTGAAAAATCATCAAAAAATGAAGACAATCTTCCAAATGATGATTATCAATGAATATAATTTTTGAAGTTAGTACAACTAATTATGATAAAGACATTGAATTTGTTACAAATGCTTTAGAAGATCTACAAAAACTGTGTGACATTGATAATGGATTTAAGTTTGGTAAACCAGTGTCAAGGTTTGGATGGACATTTTTTAAATTATGGATAACACCAAACTTTTTTTTTAAAATAGATGAGGAATTTTCAGATATGATAAAAAAAGCAAAAGGACGTAAACAAAATGAAAAATTTACAAATTTTATGTCAGACTTTTTTGCATCTAAAGAGTGTAATGTAAAATTGAAAATAGCTAAAGAAGATTAGACTCTTCTTCCTCTTTTTCCGCCTTTCTTTCTGGTTGTGTCATGCGGGATTGGTGTAACATCATCTATTCTTCCAATTCTAAAACCCCCTCTTGCTAGGGCTCTAATGGATGCTTGTGCTCCTGGTCCAGGAACTCTAGAACCAACTCCACCAACGGCCCTCACTCTAATGTGTAATGCAGTAAATCCTTTAGTTGTAGCAATTTCAACTACAGCGTTTGCAGCTTTCATTGCAGCAAAAGGTGAAGACTCGTATCTGTCAGCATTAACATGAATTCCACCAGAACTTATGGCAACTGTTTCTGCTCCAGTTAGATCAGTAATGTGAATAATTGTATTATTATAACTACTAAAGATATGTGCAATTCCCCATTTTTCTTTTACATCATCTTTGGATTCTTTTTTAGTTGGTGATTCGACTTTAGGTTCTAATGTTTTCTCAGTAATTGGTTCCTCTTTTAATTTGGCCTCCATTTCTTTCTTAATTTTTTCAGCCTCTGTTTTGATTTCTTCTAACTTTGCTTCTTTGTCAGACAATGTC
>JAZGIF010000103.1:0-4036 GCA_036481835.1 Nitrosopumilaceae archaeon | reverse complement strand
TCATTAATAGCATCTGAAGTAATTTCAAGATTTGATAATGATTCACTAACAATTTTTTCTGGTAAAGACTGGCCAAAAGTTTTTTCCAAAAACTGGTTAAAAATTAATTCTGATTCTTTAGAGTTGGAATTAATCCAGTTCACAGATTCATCATGAGAGTCAATCCATTTTCTAATTATTTGTGGATTTTCTTTTATGAAATCAGTTCTTCCAATCAACAATACTGATGCAAATTGATTTTCTGGCCAAAGTTCTTCTTCGTAAAATAACCGCTTTCCTCCCAGTTCCTCAACTAAGATTGTAGCCCAAGGTTCAGGAACCCAGGCAGCATCAATTTCTCCTTTCACAAAGAGTGTGTAAATATCAGGATTTGGAATATTAAAAACAACAACTGAACCGCCTTTCTCAGCAGGTTTTAGTCCGTGTTCTAAAAGGTAGTGTCTTAAAGAAACGTCTTGTGTGTTACCAATCTGCGGAGCAGCAATTCTTTTTGAAGGAAAATCCTCCACAGAAGTAATTTGTGAATTAGGATGTATCACTAAACTTGCGCCACCACTTGCTGCGCCTGCAAGAATTTTTACATCTAGTTTTTCAGACTTAATAAAACCATTGATTGTTGGTCCAGGTCCTACATATGCAATATCGATAGATTTTGCAAAAACGGATTCAATTACCTGTGGTCCACTATCAAAAAGTTTAGTTTCAATTTTAGTATCATTTCCCAATCCTTTAGAAAAAATTCCATTTTCAATTCCCACAATTGGTACTATGTGTCCTATATTTGGAAAATATGCAACCCGAATTTTGTTTTCGTCTCTAGTATCTGTGTCATAAATGGCAACAGCTACGCTAATTGCAACAATGGCAATGATTCCAGCAAATATTACCGAACGAATTTTCATAAAACACCGTTATAATCATTGGTTAAATAATGTTCTAATTTTAGCTTGAGCTAGTATGAAAAAATTCTTGTTCAGGTGCTGAACTCTCTACTTGGTTTGAACATCAAGGCTTTGATAAAACAAAACAACACAAAAGATAAATGCACAAATAAGGTCAGTGAACTGCTCAATGAAACAAAAAGCTATACTAGCATTTTCAGGAGGATTAGATACCTCAGTGGTAGTAAAATATCTACAAGAAAATCACAACATGGATGTCGTTACAGTCACTGTAGATGTTGGACAAGGGGATAATATTAAAAAAATTACTGCAAAGGCAAAAAAGCTTGGAGTAATAAAACATTACAACATTGATGCAAAAAAAGAATTTGTTACAAAATTTATTTTTCCATCCATAAAGGCAAATGCACTATACCAGAAAAAATATTGTCTTGCAACAGCTCTTGCAAGACCATTAATTGCACAAAAGGTTTTAGAAATTGCAAAAAAGGAAAAGGCTACTGCACTGGCGCATGGCTGTTCAGGAAAAGGAAATGATCAAGTTAGGTTTGATGTTACAATGCGTTCTGGTTCGAATTTACCTATAATTGCCCCTATTAGGGATTTGAATTTAGATAGAACTACTGAACTAAAATTTGCTAAAAAACATGGAATTAAAATCGATACTGTTGCAAAAAAATTCAGTATTGATCAAAATTTATGGGGACGGGCAATAGAAGGAGGATTATTAGAAAATCCTTTCAATGAACCCCCGCATGATGCTTTCATTTGGGTAAAAACTAAGAATTTACCAGACAAACCAAGCTATCTTGAAATTAAGTTTGAAGGCGGTATTCCTGTTTCAGCAGATGGCAAACAAAAAAATCCTGTTGAATTAATTGAGTACATTAACAAAAAAGCTGGTGCCGCAGGAGTAGGAATTGTTGATCATATAGAAGACCGTGTTGTTGGAATAAAATCTCGTGAAGTTTATGAGACTCCTGCTGCAACTTGTTTAATAGAGGCTCATTCTGACTTGGAAAAAATGGTACACACAAAACATGAAACAAAATTCAAATCCTTTGTTGATGACGAATGGGCCTGGTTAGTGTACTCTGGTTTATGGCAAGATCCTCTTAGAAAAGATCTAGAATCATTTATCGATCAGACTCAAAAAAGTGTGTCTGGGACGGTGAAGATCAAAATGTTCAAGGGAAGTTTAAGAGTAGTTGGTAGAAAATCAAAGTATTCTTTGTATAGTCACGACATTGCTACCTATGGAAAAGGTTCTACATTCGATCAAAAATTAGCTCGAGGATTTGTAGAATTATGGGGAATGCAGTCAACAGAAGCTAATAAATTACAAAAAAAGCGGTGATTTGAATCGATGAACTGTCCCGAATGTGATGGAAATATCAATGTCCCTAACGATGCCTCCAACGGAGAAATCGTCTCCTGTCCTGATTGTGGAGCCGACTTTGAAATCTCAAATAAAGAGGGTTCTAATGTCGAATTAAAACAGGCAGAAACTGTTGGCGAAGATTGGGGAGAGTAATTGTCAAAGATATGTATCATTTTTGATCGACTACGGTCAGAAGAAAAGATGCTCCAAAAAGAAGCCCTGAATCTGGCTCACGAATCAGTTCTTTTAGATGCAAAGTCCATCCAGTTTAACACAGATAGTAAATTAGACGAGTATGATTTTGGAAATATTATTTTTCAAAGATGTATTAGTTATTTTAGAGGCTTACATTTTACTGCCTGTCTTGAATTCTTTGATTGTCCAGTAATAAACAAGTTTGAAGTTGCAAGAAAGTGTGGAAATAAATTGTTTCTTTCATTGCTCCTAAAAAAACATGGAGTGCCAACTCCAAAAACCTATTTTTCATTCTCAGCTGATGCTGCGAGAGAAAATTTTGACAAAGTCGGATACCCATTAGTGATAAAACCCGTAATTGGAAGTTGGGGACGTGGAGTTATGGTTCTAAAAGATAAAGATGCTGTTGACGCTGTGTTTGAATTAAGAGAATTATCAGATGGCACTCATGACAGAATTTTCTATCTACAAGAATTAGTGAAACGCCCACCAAGAGACTTGAGAGTGATTACTGTTGGAGACAGAGCAATCGCAGGTATGTATCGTAAATCTACAGGAGGTTTCAAAACAAACATTGCACTAGGAGCAGACCCAGAAATCTGTGAAATAACTAATGAATTAGAAGATATTTGTGCAAAGGCATCTCAAGCAGTTGGAGGAGGAATTTTGGGGGTTGATCTTATGGAAGATGAGAAAAAGGGATTATTAGTTCATGAAGTGAATAATACTGTAGAATTCAAAGGTTTAGCTAAAGTTGCAAAAAAGAATATTCCAAAAGAAATGATTGAATTTGCAGTAAATTCCATTAGGAAATAAATTATACCGTATTACGAAAGGGGTATCTATGAAGGTAGGAATTGTAGGTGCATCAGGATATGTTGGTGGCGAGACCTTACGTCTTTTAGTAAATCACCCAGATGTTGAAATCACTATGGTTACTTCACGTCAACATGTAGGAGAGTATTTACACAGAGTTCAGCCAAGTCTCAAAGGATTTACAGAACTTACTTTTTCTGAGCTTAATTATGACAAAATGTCTGACAAGTGTGACCTAGTTTTTACAGCAGTACCTCACGGAACTGCCACTGAAATCGTAAAAGAGATGTACGATAGGGGTATGAAAATAATCGATTTAAGTGCAGATTTCAGACTTCATAATCCTGAAGATTACCCCAAGTGGTATGGTTGGGAACATACTCATCCAGACTATCTTCCCAAATCAGTTTTCGGAGTTCCAGAACTTCACCGAGAAGAAATTAAAAAAGCACAATTGGTATCATGCCCAGGATGCATGGCGGTTACATCAATTTTAGCATTAGCCCCACTGATTAGAAATGATCTAATTGATACTGAACACATAGTTGTTGATGCAAAAATAGGTTCTTCTGGAGCAGGTGCTGGCTCAGGAACAGCCCATGCAATGAGGGCCGGAGTAATTCGACCATACAAGCCAGCAAAACACAGACACACTGGTGAGATTGAACAAGAGTTAAGTGAAATTGCAGGAAAAAAAATCCGTATATCAATGAGTCCTCATGCAGTTGATGTAGTTAGAGGA
>JAZGIF010000102.1:0-4183 GCA_036481835.1 Nitrosopumilaceae archaeon | reverse complement strand
TTTTTCGTAATGTATGAATTTGTAATCAATAAATTAAAACCCAATTTACGCATTTTCATTGGAGGAATTGATTGTTTAACTGGATGAATTACAGGTACAAAAGCTGGAGTTTCTATTTTACCATGATTAGTATGTAAAATTCCTATTCTACCCGCAAGATCACTTTTAATGATTTCAAACAATTTACATTATAACGATATGGTTCAATATTAAACTAGTATGGAAAGAATTTTTTCAAATTATTTTTTTCTGAAACTAAGCTTAACCAGTCTACCTTATCATCATCAAATTTTCCTTTGAATATTGATTTGATCTTTTTTGTAAGGTTAGAGATTGATATTGAAGTAGTATCAATTTGACAAGTCTTTGATTTTCCAAATTTCTTAATTGAATCATATGCAATTATTCCCAAAACTTCACTACCTAAGTTATCAGAAATTTTTTTTCTAGAATATTTTCGTTTTTTGTATACTATCAAGAGTTTGTATGGATTTTTTCTTAAAATGATTGCTATCTTTACTTTAGATTTTGGAACAACAAATGGTGCTAAATGTCCAACAATAAGGGATTTTTTTGTTATTTTTTTTGTCAAAATAGGTTTTAGCTTTGTAGTATTTACCTCTAGGACTCCATCTTTTTTTTCATACAAACCGGATTCTAACGCAATTTTATTTATATCTAAAATTTTGAAATTCATGGTTTCTGCTAACTTTTTTGCAATTGTATGTTTTCTAACACCGGGATTTCCAGTAATAACTACTGACATACTATGAGTTCAAGATGAAACAAAATTAAACGATTCCTGCAATACTAATATTACAAATTAGGTTTGATTTTGCATGCAAATAGGCCTTTTAGGCAAAACAAATGTGGGAAAATCAACCTTTTTTTCTGCAGCAACCGAATCTCCAGCTCAAATTGGCAATTTTCCCTTTACTACTATTGAACCAAATGTAGGTATTGCTTATGTCAAATCGGATTGTGCTTGCAAACATTTTGGCATTTCGCATGAAAATCAACTTTGCATAAATGGAACTCGATTTATTCCAGTAAAACTAATTGATGTTGCTGGACTTGTTCCAGGTGCACATGAAGGAAAAGGATTGGGAAATAAGTTCTTAGACGACGCAAGGCAAGCTGAAGCATTAATTCATGTTGTAGATATTGCTGGTTCAACAGATATTCAGGGACAACCAGTCCCAATTGGAACTCATGACCCCAAAGAAGATGTAGAATTTGTTGAAGAAGAATTTGACCAATGGTTCAAACAAATACTATTACGAGAATGGGAAAAATTAACTAAAGAGATTGAACAAAAAAGGACAAAACTTGTTGAAGGTATTGCAAGACGTTTTAGTGGATTGGCAATTAAGGAGTATGATGTACATGAAGTCCTTCAAAAATTTAATTTAATATCAAAAAATCCAAATGATTGGAATGATTCTGATATTACTACTTTTGTAAAAGAGTTAAGGAGAAAAACTAAACCAATACTAATTGCTGCAAATAAAGCAGATCTTTGTAAAGATTTGAAGATTGTAAACGATATACAAAAGGATACCAAAACTGTAATTTGTAGTGCAGAGACAGAACTAATTCTAAAAAAGGCTGCAAAAGCTGGTCTCGTAAATTATGTTGTTGGTAATGAAAATTTTACTTTAAATGATAACGTTGAGGTATCTCCTCAACAACAAAAAGCTCTAGATTTGGTAAAGACAATTCTTTCGAAAATCAAATCAACTGGAGTTCAATCAGTTTTAGATTCAGCAATTTTTGATCTTCTAAGACTAATCGTTGTGTTTCCTGTGGAAGATGAATCAAGGCTATGTAATAAAGACGGTGAAGTTCTTCCTGATGCTAAATTGTTACCATTAAATTCAACAGCAAAGGATTTGGCTTTAACTATACATGCAGATATTGCTAAAGGATTCTTACATGCTATCAATGTAAAAACAAAACAAAGAATAGGAGCAGACCATCAATTAAAACACGGCGATGTTATCAAAATAGTCTCCAGTCTGAGTCGTGGATAATATGCTATGTTTAGGAATTGAAAGCACAGCACATACTTTTTCATGTGCAGTTTTAGAAAAAAAAGGAAACAAAGGAAAGATTTGTTCAGATATTAGAAGAATTTATCGACCTCCAGACGGAGAAGGAATACATCCAAGAGAAGCTTCACGACATCATGTAGAAAATAGTTCAGATGTTTTAATGGAATCATTAAACAAAGCTAATGTACAAATCCGTGATCTGGATATGATTGCATATGCAGCAGGTCCTGGTCTTGGTCCTTGTTTAAGAGTTGGCGCAGTAGTTGCACGTTCTTTATCATCTTATTATAAAATTCCAATTTATCCAGTAAATCATGCATTAGGACACATCGAGTTGGGAATACTTCTAACCGGTGCTAAAAATCCTCTTGTACTTCTTGTCTCTGGTGGACATACTATGTTACTTGCATTAATGATGGGAAGATGGAGAGTATTTGGAGAAACATTAGACATTACATTGGGACAACTCTTAGATCAATTTGGAAGATATCTAGGATTTGCTTCACCTTGTGGAAAACAAATTGAATCATTAGCGAAAAAAACCTCAAACTACATACCATTACCATATGTTGTAAAGGGAAACGATGTTTCATTTTCCGGATTACTATCTGCTACTAAATCAATTGTTGACAAGGGAAAAAATGATGCATGCTTTTCACTTCAAGAAACTGCCTTTGCAATGATTTGTGAAGCTACAGAAAGAGCCTTGGCTTTTACAAGCAAAAAAGAATTGTTGATAGTTGGTGGAGTAGCAGCAAATAAGAGATTATCACAAATGTTGAAAAGTGTATGTAAAAGACAAAATTGTAAATTTAATGTAATGCCTCAAAATTTTGCTGGTGATTGTGGTTCACAAATTGCTTGGACTGGCCTCATTGAATCAAAAACAAAGGGAGGCTCTACAATTGAAGATACTTTTGTAAGACAATCCTGGCGTTTAGATAATGTTGATGTTAATTACTGAGTCTTGTATTCTTCTAGAGTATCCTGTAATGTTTCTAACCATCTTCCATTACTGAAAACTCCAAATTTGAAATCTTTTTCACCATCTTTGGTTTTACCTCTAAAACACACTTTTTTCATAAACAAACCTTCCTTCCACACCTTTACCACATCATTGAGGGATACATCTATCACTGTATCATCAAACTTTTTTGAAAAATCCAGGATTCTTCCTCTAGTTTTATCAAAAGCTATTCTTTTGTTGGTTACTGTAAGTATTCCTGGACCAAAAGTATCTTCACTACAATCCTCCTGTCTAATTTTTTTCTCCGAATCAGCCATATTGGAATTTAATGTGTATCCTTTGGTTATAATTTTAGTGAAATCTTATTCAAAGCGTGCCTAACGTTTTATTGCAGATTGAATCTTCTCTATGACCTATTTCTGATGTTTGTATAGTTTTGTGAACTTTGCTCCAAGGTTCATTGCAATAATAAAAATCGCAAATGCTATTGCTTCTGAAATTATAGTTGCAGTGTTTGCATCATACCCAATTTGTAATAGATAGAAACCAGAAAACCATCTACTTGATAAATAAAATACTTCACTAATTCCCAACGATGAGCCTAGTTTGATGAAATCTTTTTTTATTCTACCTTTGTCTTTTTTTCCAGATTCTAAGGAATACTTGTGTCTATTATCCCAATAAAACATTGGAATTATTACTCCAAAAAATCCAATATACTCAGCAATTACAGTATAAGTGGTTAAAAGATAATCTTCTTGATCAGAAAAAATGTAGGCAGCAACATTACCTAAAATTACAGCTAAAATCCCACTTAGGATAATAGTTTTGTTTAATTTTAGAAAATCACTATTCAAATCTACTTCAGTTGTTTTTTTATTCCACTTGTTTCGATTTCAAATCTCAAAGGAGCTGGAAGTTCTAGATATGACTTGTTTACTAAAATCTTAATTTGATCATCGGGTACATTTACTGCTCTGAGTAAATTTCCTCGTTGATGACCCCATGCGTTTTTCCAGTTCCCTGCACCATCAAACGTGCCTATTTTTGGTAATCGTTTAGAAGCCCTCATGTTTCTCTCATTCTAATCTTATATTTTGTTGATAAAAAGTAATCCCTTCAGGCTAATCTCTAAATTATAATATTTTACTAATTCTTGTAA
>JAZGIF010000101.1:0-2666 GCA_036481835.1 Nitrosopumilaceae archaeon | reverse complement strand
TGGTACAAAAACAATTCCTAAAGTTGATAAAATTGTAGGTCCAGGAGGATCTTTTGTTACTATAGCAAAATCTATTGTATCTGAAACAACATCTATTGATATGAATGCAGGTCCGACTGAACTTGGAATCATTGCAGATGATTCAGCTAGTTATGATTTAATAATATCAGATCTCTTTTCTCAAGCTGAACACAGTGAAGATACTTTTTGTTTTGTTATTACAACATCTACAAAGTTTGCAAAGAAACTTAATCAACAACTCAAAATAAAAATTCAAAACATAAAACGAAGAAAAATAATTCAAAAAAGTTTGAATAAAAACGGATTCATTGCATTATGTAAAACTGAAAGCGATGTAATTAACTTGGCTAATAAATTGGCTCCAGAACACTTGGAAATAATTACAAAAACACCACAAAGATTAGCTGATAAAATAAAAACAGCAGGATTAATACTGATTGGAAAAAATACTCCATCAGCAGCTAGTGATTACTTGTTTGGTTCAAATCACATACTTCCTACAAGTGGTTTTGGAAAAGTAAGAGGCTCACTTTCTGTATTGGATTTTTTAAAATTACGAACCGAAGTTGAATCTTCACAAAAATCACTTCGTAAAATTTCAAAATTCATGAAGGCACTTTCTGAATCTGAAGGACTTTCAAATCACTTTGAATCGGTAAGGAAAAGACTATGAAAAAAGGTTGGTTTGAAGCAAAAATAAGAGAATTGTCTAGTCTTAGAGGATATCAGAAACCTGAAAAACACTCTGGAGTATTGAAACTTGATTCAAATGAAAATCTAGTAATTAACAAACAATTTCAGCGTGATTTAATCGATAATGCAAAAAAGATTTCTGATGTTAGAGAGTATCCTTTAGGTAGAACAGAAAAACTTGTAGAGGCATTATCAAAGTATCTCAAAATCTCTCCATCTATGATTGGTGTTGGAAACGGCTCTGATCAAATCCTTGACTTGATTCTTGCAAACTTTGCAAACAAAAAAATCAAAATTCTAACCTCTGAGCCAACATTTGGTTTTTTTGAAGAAAGATGTAAGCTATATTCCATACCGACAATCAAAATTCCGTTTTCAAAAGATATGACACTTGATATCAACAAGTTTATTTCAAAATCAAAAAATGCAGATTTGTTATATTTGGATTCGCCAAATAATCCAACAGGATTTCAGTTTCCAAAAAACCATTTGCAAAAACTGATCAAAAAATTTGAAGGACCTGTAATAATTGATGAAGCTTATGGAGACTTTGGTGAGTATTCATTAGTTAGTTCCACAAAAAACCAAAATAACTTAATTGTTGTTAGAACATTTTCTAAAGAATTTGGATTAGCAGGATTACGTCTTGGTTATTTTGTTGCAAACAAATCTCTAGTTGATGTTTTTACTAGGGTAATTCAATATCCTTATCCGTTAAACACTTTGGCAATAGAATCAGGAATTTTTGCATTACAAAAAGCAAAACAGATAACAAACATTGCAAAACAAATCAAACAAGAACGTCAAAGAATCATTGAGAACCTTCGAAAAGCTGAAGCATTTGAGGTCTTTAATTCTAATGCAAATTTTGTATTATTTGATGCAAAAGGTGCTGATAGACGAATCTATACTGCCCTATTAGAACAAGGAATATCTATTAGAAAACTCGGAAAGATTGGAAAACACAAAGGATGTCTAAGAGTTACAGTTGGTACTAAAGAAATGAATTCAAAATTCTTACTTGCAATTCGTGATCTATTAAGATGAGCACAACTGAGGATGAAGGAATATACCTTCAAGAAGGAATAAATGAAAAATTAAACGACATTGATTCAGTAATTTTTGATTGCGATGGCGTATTAATTGATATAACTAATTCTTATGATCTTGCAATTCAAAGAACCACGTCATATATTCTCAAAGAAATTGGCAACATTACAAATTTTGATCCGGTCTCATCAGAAATAATTGATGGTTTTAAAGCAACAGGAGGATTTAACGACGAAGTTGATCTAACTTATGCAGCAATCTTGTCATTAACTGCTGCAAATAAACTCAACAAGCGTGGAAAAAATTTTGTTTTTGAAGTAATTGAAAATGCTGATGTAACAGGAATCAAATCAGTTGAAAACTATCTTGATAAAATTAAAGTAGATATCTCTGAAATTAAACAGAAACTAAATTATCCAGGCCGTCATTTGGAAAACATTCTTTATTCAACATTTGATCAAATTTTTTACGGACCTGATCTCTATTACAAACTGTTTAAGAAAAAATCAGAGTTTACTGACCCAGGATTAATTGACAATGATGTGGTATTGGTAAAACAAGAAATGCTAGAGATTCTAAAAAAGAAATTTAAAAATAAAATTGCAATTGTTACTGGCAGAGGAACTGAATCAATTCGTTATTCCCTAAAAGAGGTTTTTGAAGAATTTGATTTAAAAAATTCAGTTTTCTTAGAAGACGAAGAACGTGTTCTTGCAAAACCTAATCCTGATTCACTGATTAGATCAATTCAAGGACTAGAGTCCTCACATTGTTTGTATGTAGGTGATTCTATGGAGGACTTGATTATGGCTCAAAAAGCAACTCAATTGGGAAACAAGACAACATTTTGTGGAATATTTGGGACAGGAAAGTTTCCAGACCAGAGAAAAAAATTATTCCTT
>JAZGIF010000100.1:0-7830 GCA_036481835.1 Nitrosopumilaceae archaeon | reverse complement strand
GTACGCACTT
The DNA here is from genome assembly GCA_036481835.1 of Nitrosopumilaceae archaeon. GTDB lineage: Archaea > Thermoproteota > Nitrososphaeria > Nitrososphaerales > Nitrosopumilaceae > CSP1-1. Next base: position 7,820 of record JAZGIF010000100.1, on the reverse strand, counting down.
ACTCTCATTGAAGACATTGACAATATGGGAATCTGGAATACATTTTCAGGTAATGCTCTTGCATTACATACGATGAACCCAGATGGATTCACTGCCACATACGCTCTAGGCGGACTGCACTAGGAACAAATTTTCATTTTTTTATTTTTTTTATATTGACCTATTGAAAAATATACAAGTTTTTTTAGGTTTTTACAAATCAATTACTATTATCCTTCTTTCAGTTCTAGAAGAATAAATGAAAAGTCAGCGGTTTCTTGCTGAATACCATAACTTGCTGTGACATTAAAGGTATAGGTTCCTATGCGTTGGTAAAAATATTTGGGAAAATAAAATTTATCTTCATATGCCCCATTTTCGTTTGTTGTTGCATTAAAGGTTGTAACAAGATTATCATGTCGATCAAAAAGTTGTGCTGTAATTTCTACACCTGGTACGTTACCTCCTTTAAACTGAAGACTATTAGTTGGGTTGGTTGTTTCATCATATGCTTTAATTAAGAAATTAAACCATTTTCCAACCCGAACTCGTTCGCTAGCAGAACCAAGTAACTTGAATTTAACATCAGAAGTTTGAGGTTCTTCCGGAACGATAATTTCAAATGTTTCCATTTCTATTGATGGTTTTTCTTCAGAATCAAGGATTTCAGATGAAACTTGTGGAATTTCCATTTCTGTTTGTATTTTTCCCACAAAATGTGAATTGTATAGTTCGTTGTTGTGATCTAACTTTCCTTTAAACTCGTATACCGTAGCATCTGAGCTAGTTCCCATCAGTCTTCCAAAAAGTCTAAGTGTTAATTCATTTCCTTGAGGATCTTCACTAACACCCACTAGTCGTAAAAATTTACCATCTCGTAAAATAGAAGTATCGAATTTAGAAAAAACAAAATCTTTTCCCTGAAAAAATATTGAAGCGTCAATAACTTTAGCGTTTAATTTTTCTCCTGAAGTTGTTGTTAAAAATGACATGTCAAATAGAGAGTCGTCAATGGTTTTTTCTGAAATTGAAAAACCCTGTGCTTCAATAATATAATTTTCTGAAGGTTGAAAAGCCCCATATGCTGAGCCAAATGTAGAAAGTGATACAGCACCAAATCCTACACAAAAAAGTATTAAGATTAACGAATTCATTATTATCATCCTACTTTATCAAATGATAGTATTTGCTTTATTTCAAATTTTAAAGACAAAAAACTCAGTATTCTCTAAGCTCACTCTCAATTACCGGTTTATACAAAAGTATGGCACAGTTCTACAAACTGGGCTTCCATATTGATCTAGTACAACTTTTTGGCTTTCTCCAGGACAATCAACAGACTTGAAGTTCTCCATATCAACTTCTAGTGATTCTGGATGGTGATAACGCATAATTTGATAATATTGTTCAGTGGCGGCTTGAAGTTGTTTTCTAACAACATATAGCTCGTCAGATTGCTCGTTCATTGCATCAATATAGTCTTGGTGGTGAGGATATTTCTTTGACATTACTTCTTTCAGTTTTCGATTTTCTTGTTCTGCTTGTTCTTGAAGCTCTTTGAGTCTATTTTCTATATCTTTAATTTTATCTTGATTAGCAAACGTTACAACAGTGGCCTTTATGGAGTTGGGATCATCAGCTCTAATTCGTTCGGTTGCACCAACACATTCATTGGCAAGAAAAATCCTAGTTAATTGTAAACGTCTATCTTCTTTATCAGATGAGATGAGAATTGTAGGATCTCTGATAGAATCCATGCCATCTCCTGCTTCATCAACACACACATTGAAAACGTAGGTATATCGATCGTCCCTGTTTGGTTGTTTTAAAATTTCTAACTCTTGAATGAAAACTTCAGGAGATGCTGCACTAGTAACAGAAATGCTAACTATTGTTCCAATTGCAACCAGAACTGTAGCTAAAATAACTAGAGATTTTTTTATCATGTAAATAGATCAAAATTTTTCTTATTACCGAAAATAAAAATCTATTTGTATGAACCTAAGCAATGTCCTTTTTTTCAGTTACATCGTATTTTCTAAACCCTTAAAATAGTAAATAATTGCCCAATTCTTGGGCCTGTAGCTCAGCTTGGACAGAGTGTTGGACTTCTAATCCAATGGTCGAGGGATCGAAGCCCTCCGGGCCCGCCATAAACTCAAAAGTTATTTATTTTTTGAAAATCAAGTTTTTACATGAAAGACATCGAACTAAAATTAAATGACATTAACATTTCTCCAGGATCTGAAATTAAAGGAGTCATCAAGGTAAATTATCCTGGACGATTTGATGGTGTTGTAATTAATACTCAAATAATTGGCTCAAATGAATTGGTAGTGTACAAGTCTTTTAATGAAAATAAAATTTCCCAAAATGTCTCCCGTTTATTCATAAGCAAAGATAACATGCCAGAAAACAAGGCTGAATTTACTGCATCAATTGAATTTGAACCAAAAGAACCCCACGAAGTAAAATTCAGAGTTTCAATTATTGAACAACATAAAGAAATAGAAAGCGATGTGGTTTTTGCAAAATTTTCTACTTAGAATCTTGATTCTGTGACAATTAATGTACCAGTCATCCAGGGATGCGGATTACAGTGGTATGGAATCTCAATGGACTTTGTAAATAGAAACTCGTATGTTTCTCCAGGGAGTACTACACCTATTGAACCAAATTCACCACTGTAAGAGTCTTCTACTTTATGGTCTGGAGTTACTGTATGGGCAACATCATCTGAATTGACCCAAATGACGAGGTTGTCAATACCAAGTTGGATGTTTAGAAGTTTTGGAACAAAGTTATCCTGTTGATTAGGATCTGCAGACCCAGGAATCATATCTATGTTAGTGGTCTCTTCTGGTTCAAGTATTTCTTCAGCAACTGAAGGTTTTAGATTTTGTTCTGGCAAGTAAAACATTTGATAATATCCAATACCAATTGAAAGACCTACAATCACGGTAATTATTCCAATTCCATAAGCATTGCCTGAAATTGTCTGGCTCAACGTTTTGAAATTCTTTCTAAAAGTCTTATAAAGCTTGTTTAAATTTCAGAAAATTTCAACTAAGGTTTGTTTAGATCAGTAGTTCCAACGCTTGTTTCTTTTTTCACATCTGGTCCCAAGGAATCTGTTTTGATTTGTGGTGGTGTTTCTTGTGGAGCTTTTGGTAGTTCCTTTTTGTCACCACCTGTAGATTCAGGAAGTGCTTTTGTTTCTGAAATTGTTGCGTCTTCAGATATTGCTTTAGGTTTTAGTTCAGGCAGAGCTGATAGTGGAGGAGGTGGGATCTCAGTTGCTTTACTCATTCCATATCTATACACATGGAATAAACCTGCAAACACAATTAGTATTAGTCCTGCAAAGAACAATGACAAGTTGTTCATTCCAGATAGGAATGCATTATACGCTGCAATGTTTAGAAATACCTGAAAACCAATAAGACCTACTAGCACCCAGTTAATCCATTTTTCTGAAAGATTGATTGGAGCTACCTTCTGAGGACCTTTTTCTTTAGCTAGTTTTGCTTTGCGTTCGGCATCTCTTGCAAGATGGATCATCATATATGTAAAGCCAAAGCTCATGGGAACCAAAAGTATCATAACGCTATAGAGGTATACAGGATCAATTACTAGTCTTTCTACTAGTGGAATTGCCGTATCTGGTGAAATGTAAAATCCCCAATAGGAAGTGACCATAATTTGAGAAATTCCTGTAATTCCTATTGCAGTTATTAATGGTCTATCTTTCCAAGAGAATTTCTTGTACCGGTCAATGAATGGAATTAGTAGAATAGACAGAATGAATAATCCTGGCCATAAAACACCAGTCACAAATTTGTCATACTGTGTTCTTAAGAAAGCATAAAGTCCTGTTAGATACCATTCAGGAACTGTAATTCCAGGTGGAACAGTAGGTACGAACTTGAAACCAAGGTCAACTGGAAATACACCTCCGGTAATTAGAATCGCTCCAGAAATTGCCATTACCATTGGTACATCAAATACTAGAAATCGTGGAAAGTGTACTGCCATTAGTCCTAGCATGACGACTGGTAAAATGAATACATGTTGAGCATAAAATCTCAGAACAAAGTCATGAAATCCCGAGCCAAACATTGCTTCACGAATAGTTGGCCCTGCAATCGGTATAGAGTTTGTTAACGACGCTGCAATGCTAATTGCTAGTTCGGCTCTTTCACTAAATATTACATCATAACCAGTAAAAGCTTCAAGAATTGTTACTGTTCCCAAGATTACTCCTGTAACCCATAAAATTTCATTTCGAATCTTGTATCTTCCACTAAAGAATTGATAATACATGTGCAAAATTGCCAAAAGAACCATTGCGTTAGAACCGTGATAATGTATGTTTCTAATGTGGAAACCAAAAGGAACATCATTATTGATAAATTCTACACTATCCCACGCTCTACTAATAACTGGTTCATAATAGAACATGAGCAATGCGCCAGAGATTCCAAGAATTATGAAGGTGATGAACGTAAGCATTCCCAAAAAGCCAAAGGGACTAACAAATCTAGCAGGAAATGAAAACTTTATCGCAGTAAATATAGTTCGTTCTAAACCATCCCAAATCCAATAGATGAAGGCGACTAAGCCGGTTCTTCTACTTAACGAAGCGTCCATACCCAACTACACCATTATCATTGACTCCCCATTTAACTGGAGAAATGAACATAAAACCTTCAGAGTCAGCTTCTAAATCCAACTTAGGAAGAGTGTTTGATGGAGGTGCTTGTAGTGAAGCCGGTCCTGCAAAAGATGTTCCAGTTAATGGATCATACATACTACCATGGCAAGGGCATTCTCCTCTTTTGCGTCCTTCTTGGGGCCAATATTTCCACAAGCACCACAAGTGAAGACAAATCATACTGTAAACTCTAAAAGCTGATACAGCATTGGGAGTTCCACCAAGTTCTTCAGGTAATCTAATTAACTGCCATTTTCTAAAGGCCTCTTCATCAAGTACATCATCACCAGTTTTTGGATAAGTTATAATTTCTGCATGGTTTTTTGGAAAAGTGTTAAGATTAGCATGAGTTCCATCAGGAAGAATTACCTTTGCCCTGTCTGTAGCAGCTGATGAAGGATTTGGCATAAAATTTCCCCATGGGACAAATGGTGCAAAAGCCAAAGCTGTGCCACCTGCACCTAGAAGTTTGAGAAAATCTCTTCTGGATAATGGTTTAGTTTTATTACTATCCTGCCCAGACATGTAAGCTCTCGTAGTCGCCAGATTGTTTATAAATTTTGTTTCAACTGGTGGCAGAAATTTTGATTTTATTTGTAGCTAAAAGTACTGAAATTACACCGATCGTAGCTCCTATAATTATTCCAATAACTAGGAGGTAGTTTTGGTCAGCTGGCTGTTTTTCCTCCATGATTGGAATCTCTGAATCAATGATGTTGTGGTCTACATAAAATGAGACGGTTTTGATCACTTCGTTTTCTGCTTTATCGTTTGCAAAAAATTGAATTTCATATTGGCCATTTTCTAGATTACTTGTATCAAATTGTAATGAGGTGGTATCTGTAATTAATTCTCCATCTGGAAGAATAATGCTAATTCCGCCTTTATCTAATAAATTCTCGTCATTTACTTCAAAATTAATTGGCAAGTTTTCTGAAACGGTCATGCCACTTCTTGGTGACTTTACTATAAGGTCTGGAGGGGAGTTATCTAAGTGAAAGACAAAAGTTTCAGTGGTGTTTAGACCCACCAAATCACTTGCAAATATCTCAAGTTTATGAGTACCATCATAAAGAAAATCTAATTCTGCAAGATTGGACGTAAAATTAATTTCCTTTCCGTCAAGAAAATATTTTACAGAGTCAAGATTTTCATCTTGTATTTGAGGCAATAATGAATATTTCTTATTAATGAATTCTGGAATGTCAAGTATAATTTCTGGTTTTTTGTTATCATGTAATATTGTAGAAAATTTTGCAGCAATTGATACTGGTTCGGTTAAAGATTCTCCTCCAAATAATGTAGAATGTATCATTAGAGTATAGGTTCCAGTTTGATTTATTGGTGTATACAAAACCGTTGATGTCTGATCTTTATTTTTTACAGGAAAGAAACCACCACCTTGACTAAATGGTGTTGTGCCAAGCCAATCATTAGATGGCCAATTCATAAAATGCCCAAACACTCCTGGTGGAACATTAGTTTGAACTATTCTACCTTGGGGATCAATCACAAAAACTGATACATTAGAATCCTCGTTTTCCCATGAAATGTCAAATGCACCCCCGTTAATTGTTTCATCTGCAATATCAAAATAATATTGCTTCCAATCTCCGGACATGTAACGATTAACCATGTCAAATGCACCTTTGACATATCCATTACCGTATAATACATCCCCATTCTTTGAACCTGGAATCAAAACTGTGGTATCTTTTTTATTAATTAATTTTTTAACACCAAATGAAACAGGTACATTTAGTGAATGTTGTTGAGTATCAAAGCTTAGAAATCCTTGATAAATACCTGCTTGATAATTTGTTGGTACAACCATAGTTGCAGAAACTTTAGCTGAGCTCTTTGGTTGTATTTGGATCTGATTGTTGTCAAGCCAGATAGGATTCCATGTGTCTTTTTTGTAATAACTTGCTGTAAGAGTATAATTCATTGATGTTGAATTCTTTTGAGTTTCTCCTAACCAATATGAATATCTTGATGGTACAGGATAGATTCCAACCACAGGAGTTTCTTCAAAATTTTCATTTGGGTTAGTAACACGTAATTCTTGTATTGTTCCCCATGAACCTCCGCGGTTAACTAGGGATAATTCGTCACTTAGTATCTTTGTATCGTTGTTTTTGTCAACCCAATCATACAAGTATAGTGATGAAATTTTAATATCATTTGCATAGGTAGTTTCAGTTTTATTCTTGAATTGATCAAATGGAAAGTTTAAGTTAAGAATCATTAAAGATGCGTCATTTGGAATTGGATTAGGATTATCAAAAAAGGATAAGAGATTGTCATGTTCGTGTACATCAGCGAGTCTGACATAATTTGGCCTATAGGTTCCAGAATCATTAAGAATAGAATCTTGTAACTGGACAGCAGTTGTTTCATTGAATTGTATTTTTTTGATTAGTTTGAGAGTTTGAGGTTTGATTTTAACATCAAGAATTTCATTTGTTGGATTTTCTATTGTAAACGTAGTTGTTGTTCTTTCACCTGGAAGCAATCGTCCTCCAAACCAACTAGTTGTAGGTAATTTCTTTTCAGTAATCTCGAATTTGTCAATTCCAAATTTACTTGAATTAATATTGCTTAGAGGCACATCAAGTACCTTTTTTATGTTAGAAAATGAATCAGAGTTGTGAACAATAAAAACTCCCTCTTCACCATTGACAAAATTTACTGCATCATAGACATTTACAAGACCAGAACCTTGAGTTAATGGATCGTTTTTCAAATCTGTAGCAGTAGACATTAGGATATTCTTAATCCTGAGTGGATCAATTCTTTGTGATTTATCATACATACTTTCCATTAGTATTGCAGCACTGCCTGAAACTATGGGTGCAGCCATACTAGTTCCACCAAAGAGTGAAAATGGCTCGTCTTTGGAATCTTTTTTCATTTTTGTAATAGATTTTGGTGTAAAACTATATGCACCAATACTCATCAAATCTGGTTTAGGATCACCTACAAGTCCTGGACCCCGACTTGAAAAATCAACGACGTGGTTATAATTATCAGTAGTATTTCCAAATCTTGGTTGGTCTTTGAAAGTTCCATATCCTACAAAGACATTGTTAGTAGTTGCTCCAACTGAAATTCCATACGGAGATGA
>JAZGIF010000099.1:0-3405 GCA_036481835.1 Nitrosopumilaceae archaeon | reverse complement strand
TAGATGTATCATAATCTTCTTTCAAGCAAAAATCAAAATTAGAATCCTTCTTTTAAATTAACTGTAAAAATATTGACGTGCGTAGAAAAAAAGAAGTTCCTTTAATTATATAGCTGATTGAAATGAATACAAAGAAAATAGAAAACATTGATGTTTTAGAAGGCGAAGAAGGATCAAAAATTCGTCAAATTTTCCACCCCCATAATACTCTAAGTGGAATTAGATATTCTCTTTCACATTCTACTGTAAGTTCAGGTAAAAAATCAAAACTGCATAAAATGAAAACATCTGAAATCTATTACATACTGAAAGGAGAAGGAGTATTACACGTTGATGATGAGTCTGTTTCGGTGTCTGAAGATCAGGCAATCTACATTCCACCTCATTCAAAACAACATATTGAAAATACAGGTAAAACTGATTTGAAATTTTTGTGCATTGTAGATCCAGCCTGGCGACAAGATGATGAGGTCAGATTAGAATAGATTCTTTTTGGCCTAGAGAAAATTTTTGAAATTGTTTTTAACGTAGAAAGAATATTTAAAAATAGTTGAATGCAAAACAGGCCTGCCAAACACTTCAGATAGAGTCAGATGCATCTTTTTATGATATCAAATATGCCTACAGAAAATTAGCACTAGAGAGTCATCCTGATAAGAATAGTAAAGAAAGCGATGGTAAAAAATTCAAGAAAGTAACAGAAGCTTACCATTTTCTAAAAAATAATCAAAAACTAGTAAATTCAAAAAAACGATCTTCATCCACATCTGAGTGGAAGTATACCAATACAAAAAACAAAACTGAACAAACTTTCAAGAGAAAAAAACCTCAATGGGGGGAGCCAGGTGAAAGAACGCCAGAAGAAGATTGGGGTAGATTCACAAAAGATTTCGAAGAGGCAAATCCAGAGTTTTGGAAAGCATATGAAAAAGAGTTTTGGAAAAAATATGAAGATACAACCAGAGGTAAAGAAAGAAAGAAAGGAGGTTTTGCAAAGACAAAAAAGAATGAACCAAACCTGGATCTAAAAGTAGAAGTAGATCCAAGCTTGTGCATTGGATGTTGTAGTTGTGAAACAATTGCACCTGAAGTTTTTGAAGTTGATAAATCGGCAAAAATGAATCCAAAATCTCATGTATACAATGAAGTAGGTGCAGGATACAACAAAATTATGAGTGCTGCTGAAACCTGTCCAACAAAAGCTATAAGTGTTGAAGACAAAGATACTAAACAAAAATTGTTTCCTTGGTAATTTTCTATTCTTTTAGTTTTGCATGAATTTCGTTTAATTCAGTTTCAGAAAATTTTGGTCGTTGTGTAAACATACTGTGAACTGGCCCAGCTAAATCTTCTGAGCTTCTTGGAATCAAGTGAACGTGTACATGAGGTATTTCTTGTCCACTGGCTTTACCATTGTGGACTGCTATCAAGGTTGCATTTGTTATTGAATCTACCTTGGAGATTACTTTATGAACAGTTTCAAACAAATCTGAATTCTCATCTGAAGACATATCTTGAATTTTTTCGTGGTGATTTTTTGGAATAACCAAAGAATGACCTTTAGTTAATGGAAAAGCATCTAGAAAAGCTACAGATCGATTAGTTTCGGCAATAATTTTTGATGGGATTTCCTTGTTTGCTATTTTACAAAATATACAATCCATATTAAAATACTAGAAAATGATACAACTATTTAATCAATAACGATTTTTAAGGTTCAACAATTGTTGCCCATGCCAGACCTTCCCCAAACTTTACTTTAACCGGTGTTCCAGGTTCAAGATTACAATTTTCAATCGTTTTTGGAATTTTATCTAGAGTATCAACATAACAGATTCCATCAAAACTTGATAAAATTTCAGTATCTTCAAAAACATCGTCTCGAATTAAATTCCAAAAAGGAAAAACAACTGTAGCTATAACCAAACCTGCAATTACAAATGCACCCCCAAATATAGCACCATATCTTTGAGATTCGGTTAACTCCACCATTATTTTACCACATTCCACCCTCAGATGTTCCACCTTTAGGGTCGAATTTTTTTTCTGGAACATTCCCATGAGCTTTTTTTAAGTGTCGTTCTAATCTTTCAGGTGTAGGCAATTCAAGACCACACTCTTTACATTTTGTTTGGTTTTTGTCTTTTTTGAATAATCCCAAGACGAATCTAAAGAATTTTGAAATACATTATAAAGGATACTAATACCTTCGAAAATGGTTGAACATAAAAAACATCACGGTTTTAGGGTCTGGAATAATGGGTCACGGAATTGCCCAAGTTTCTGCAATGGCAGGTTACAACGTAGTTCTCAGAGACATTGAACAAAAATTTTTGGATAAAGCAATGGAGAAAATAAAGTGGAGTCTTGACAAGCTTGTTTCAAAAGAAAAAATTTCACAAGGAAATGCGGACGATATTTTTTCTAGGATAAAACCAATAGTGGATTTGGATTCAGCACTAAAAGATTGTGAGTTAGTTATTGAAGCAGTTCCAGAAATAATGGATTTGAAAAAAAAGGTATACGCAGAGTTAGATCAAAAGGCTAACAAAGACGTGATTTTTGCTTCAAACACAAGCACTTTACCCATTACTGAGATTTCAAATACAACTAGTCGACCTGAAAAATTCATTGGAATTCACTTTTTCAATCCACCACTATTAATGAAATTAGTTGAGATCATTCCGGGTCAAAAAACTTTGGAAGAAGTAACAAACATAACAAAAGAGTATGTAAAATCAGTAAAAAAAGAACCAGTCATATGTAGAAAAGATGTCCCAGGTTTTATTGTAAATAGGTTGTTCATACCCCTGGTTCATGAAGCCTGCTATGTAATGGACAGACAAGGTAGCCAATTGACAGAAATCGACTCTGCTGTAAAGTTTAAGCTTGGTTTTCCTATGGGAATTTTTGAATTAGCTGATTTTACTGGAATGGATGTAATCCACAAGGCTACAATCGAGATGCACCAACGTGATAAAAAAGTGATTAACCCCCATCCCAAAATTGAGCAGTTATTTAATGAAAAAAAGTTGGGACAAAAAACGGGTGAAGGATTTTACAAATATTCAGATGAAAAGTATGAACGAATTCCTTTGTCTGAAGAATTAGCAGAAAAGTGTAATCCCCTTCAAATTATTGCAAATATTTTGAACAATGCGGCATGGTTAGTAACAAACAAAGCTAGCGATATTGAAGAAATTGAAAAAGCTGCTATGCTGGGCCTTGGTCTTAAAAAACCACTTTTTGAAACTGGAAAAGAATTTGGTATTTCAAACATTGTAAAAGAATTGAATGATTTGGCCCAAAAACATGGACAGTTTTACGAGCCAGATCCTCTACTTGTTTCTATGCAGTAATTTGTTCTAGAATGTATTTTACAGCGTCTTTTACTGAATCAAAACC
>JAZGIF010000098.1:0-2064 GCA_036481835.1 Nitrosopumilaceae archaeon | reverse complement strand
TCAAAAGATAATTACAGGAACTTTAAAGGATATTACAAAAAAAGTTTGGAATGAAAAAATTACTCGCACTGCAATCGTAATAATTGGTGATATTATCAAACCAAAAACATATGAATATTCTAGATTATATGATAAAAAATTCAGTCATGGATATAGAAAAGCAAAAACTAAGCTAAAACTAAAAAACTAACTTTATTTTTAATTCCTATCTTTTTGAGATGTTTTTGAAATAATTTAGGAGTTGATGATGTAAAAATTTTCATAGAGTTTTGTGATGATTTTTTCAAATTCATTTTAGATATTTTTAATGCAATTTCATTAGCAGGATCAAGAAAGGCAACCTCGGGAAACTCTTTTTTTAAAAATGAAAGTAAAAAAGGTAAATGCGTACTCGATAGTGTTGCAACATCAATGTTATTTTTCATAAATGTATTTTTTAGCAATTGTTTGATTTTCGTTTTGCAAAAATTTGGATTATCAATAAATTTTCCGGACTCTACTAAATCTACAAGAGCTGATGCATCAATTTTTGATACCTTGATTCTTTTTGTTTTTAGATTTTTTTTTATGTAATTTGATAAATTATCACTTTTTACAACTGATTGTGTTGCAAGGATTGCAATACTTGATGTCTTTGAAATTTTTGTGGCTTGTTTAATTGGTGGTAATACTTTCAGTATTGATGATTTATTGACGTTATCAAGTAATAATGATGGTGTGTTTGATGCAACAACAATTAGATCAGGATTAAATTGTTTTTTTAACAGATTGATAGTTTTTGTAATTAATTTTTTGAGATGTGATTTAGATTTTTTTCCATATGGAAAATTTTTTTGGTCTGCAAAATATATGATGTCATTTTTTGTTTTTTTTTGAATTGCTTTAATGATGGATAAAGAACCAAACCCAGAATCAAAAACAACTATTTTTGCCACTTTATGAAATCGTTTTATTCCTGAATTTACAGTTTGTTAGCTAAATTTAGCCTAAAGTCGATCTAAATATACACCTCAAATTAAGAGTGAAATCTTAAACTAGCGCCTATGACAAATTTCGATAAGACCTGGGCAAGACAAGAGACACAAAGTGTTTCAGGTAAGATTCGTGACGCAGTAAAACCTCAAGGAGCTCTAAAACCTCGAATCCAGAACGCAGTTAACAAACTACAGGTACAAGTATCAAAAATGGATACAATGTTAACCAAGTTACGGGAGAGAGATCAACAAATATTCAAACGAATAGTTGCAGCAATGCAACAGCATGATACTTCTACGAGCAAGGTACTGTCAAACGAATTAGCTGAAATCAGAAAAGTTTCAAGAATGCTCGGTAATGCGAGAATGTCATTAGAACAAGTTCAACTACGATTGACCACTATTCATGACTTAGGTGATGCAATGGTTGCAATAGGACCCGCAATGTCAACCATGAAAGGTTTGAAGTCTTCATTAGGAAGATTCATGCCTGAAGCAGATACTGAATTGAACTCCATGACACAAACCCTCAATGGACTTATGTTGGACTCTTTGTCAGGAGATTCCTTCACAATGGAATCAGATGCATCAAGCGAAGAGACAGACAAGATCCTACAAGAGGCATCTGCAGTAGCAGAGCAACAAATTGGAGACAAATTCCCATCCGTGCCATCACTAGAAGGACTTTCGTCACAAACAACTCAATCTACAACAAGTTCTACTTATGAGTAGATTAGTTAAGACGAAAAGTTCACTCCCTTTGTTTTTATTTTTTTAAATTTTCTTTTTCTATAATTTTCTTGGCTTTTGCAAAAACTTTTTGCCATTGATTCCAGCTTAGACGACCAGTCTGCGTATTTTGCCTACTCGGATGATACGAACTAATTATTACTAAATTATCATGATAAAGTAACTTTCCATGAGCAAATTTTGCACCTTTGATCTCCATTAATTTGCAACACGAGTCAAAGGCGATCTTTCCTAAACAAATTATTACTTTGATATTTTTTAGAATTTGAATTTCTTCTTGTAGATATAGAAAACAATTATCAAATTCTTCTTTGAGTGGTTTGTTTTGAGGTGGTGCACA
>JAZGIF010000097.1:0-4222 GCA_036481835.1 Nitrosopumilaceae archaeon | reverse complement strand
TGTAGCAATTGCTAAAGGAAAAAACTTTGGTAATGCAGTAAAGTTTGCAAAAGATTATTCATATAATTCCTTAAAAAATTCAAAAAAAATTGGAAAAGGTCATTTAATTAGTAACTCATTGCCCAAAGTTGAAACAGAAGAAAAAATTCTCAGTAGCGCAATTACTAAATTTCAGAAAATAAGCAAAGTACATACTCTAATTCCAGAATGCCAAACCAATTTCGTATATTCAAAAAAAAATCCAGTTTCAATAAATGATATTCTTGGAATAGAAGGTAGAATAGTAAAAGCTGGAAGCAGTGTAGTTATGGCTGGCAACCTAAAATATGGAGGTTCAAAACATGTTGCCACTGCCGTCTTAGAAGCATCAAAAAAGTTTCCAAAAATTAGGTCTTCATTGAATGTAAAGTATGAACAAAAAATAATTCAAAAAGCAAAAAAGAATGGATTGATTGTTTTAAGTTACAATAGAGATGAAGAACCAGAATCATCAACACATAAAGAAAATACTACAATTTCTTGGGGAATAAAAAACGCAATTAAAAATTCTAAAAAACCTCCTGACTTGATTTTCCATAAGGGTGACCTTGGAAAGGAACCAATGATTTTAATTTTTGCTCAAAATCCGGATGAGGTACTAAAAAAGATCAAAAAAATTTTGTAAGACAAGTTCGATTGTAATGTTCTTGAAATATATACCTCAACATAAATAGTCATTATTTCAAATACCAAACCGTGAAGGCAGTAATACTAGCTGGCGGATTAGGTACAAGATTGCAACCATATACTACATTTGTTCCAAAACCAATGCTACCTTTAGGTGAAAAGCCTCTTTTGGAACATCTTATAGAATGGTTGAAAGGACATGGAATAAAATCAATTGTCTTGTGTGTAAGTTATCTAAAGAAAGCGATAGAAGATTATTTTGAAGATGGTGCAAGATTTGGTGTAAATATAGAATATGCAGCTGTAAGCAAGCCTCTTGCTACAGCTGGACAACTAAAGACTGCTGAAAAATTCATTGATGATACCTTTGTTTGTGTTTATGGAGATTCTATTTTTGATTTTAATTTGAAAAATATGATAAATCAGCACAAGAAAAAAAGAGCCTTCGTTACCATGAGTCTTTTTGAATACAAAACTCGACTAAATTATGGAGTAATAGAGACTACAAAAAATGGTAAAGTTACAGGATGGAATGAAAAACCTGAGATTAAAGCAGACATTAACATGGGATGTTATATAATGGAGCCTCAAGTTTTTTCTCTAATCCCAAAAAATATTCCCTACGGTATGGACAATGTGATTAAAAAAGCAATGTCAAAGAAAAAACCAATCAATGGATTCATTATCAAAAAAGGGTTCATGGATATTGGTGACAAAACCTCTTACAAAAAAGCCTATCAACAATTCCTTGAAAAATTAGGAAATATTTGATGAAGTAATGGCTGATGTTACATTTAGAAAATTAGAAGAAAGCGATATTATGGGTGGATTTTTAGAATCGCTAGATTCGCTTCGAAAAGCAAGTGATCTATCTGAAGAAAAATCAAAAGAAATTTTCAATAAAATAAAGTCAAACCCAAATCATGTAGTTTTTGTTGCAGTTTTAGATTCCAAAGTGATTGGTTCTACCACATTGTTAATTGAGCCCAAATTTATTCATCAAGGCGGAAAGGTTGGCCATATTGAAGATGTGGTAATTGCCAAGGAACATCAAGGAACAGGCATTGGTGAGAAATTGATTAATTTCGTTTTAGATCACGCCAAACAAAATCAATGTTACAAAACAATTTTAGATTGTACAGATGATGTAAAACAATTTTATGAAAAAATTGGTTTTAAAAAACATTCAAACTGCATGAGATTCGATCACATTTAGAAATATTCTTTTTTTGGCCGTTTCTTTTTTACTCGAAGTAAAATTATGCCTGTAATCATTACAGGAATTGATACTGCCATAAAGAGTGGTGGAGTAATTGTTACTGCTGGTAGCAAATAGTTTGTATCAATTTCATCCAAGAGAAGTTGCGCAATTATCATGCCAACTAAAAGTATTGCACCACCTGCAATAATCATTTTACCAATTGGTTTTGAGCCATATCTTTTTGACATTATATAAGATGTTCCGCAAAGAATTACAGCTGGTGCAACACCAATTGAAATAAACTGAAGAATTTTTGGTTCTGGTTCAATAGGAATCTGAGGTTCTATCAAAAAGTAGTACAATGATAAAATTTCACCAACAAACATTATGAATAGACCAAGAGCGGCAGCTGCAATGTATTTTTCAATTGCCATGTATTCTCAATTTTAACAGTCGATAAATAAACTATTCAGAAATTCTAAACTATACCAACCAGGTTGGCCAATTCCTTCCTACAGGAAGCTCCTAATTTTTCTGCAGCCTGCTCAGGAGATATTTTGTTTAGGAAAATTCCATAACCACGTTCAAGACCAGACCATGCGTCAGTAATTGGATATACTTCAATGTGCCAATGAATTTGTCTACTGTTCTTCTTTTCAGGCGATAAGTGAAATACCAGATTATATGAAAGGTCCTTAATACTATTAGAAAGGCCGCCAAGTGTTGCACGCAGTAGAAGAGACAAATCATTTATTTCCTTTTGAGAAATTTTTGAAAAACTTGTTGTGTGTTTTTTAGGACAAATCCAAAATTCATATGGATATGATGGTGCCCAAGGACAAAATGCCACATAACCTTCTGTTTGCAAAATTTGTCGTGGACCTCCAATCTCAGCAGTAACGGTTTGACACAAGGCACAGACTCCTTTTTCGTTAAGAATTTTGTGCGATGCCTCTGCTTCGGATTCTATTATTGGTGGAATTGTGGAAAATGTAACCACATGCATATGAGGATGAGGAGTGTCGCTTCCTGCCTCTTTGCCATGGTTTGCATAAATTGAGACATAGGTTACTCCTTTTTGGGTGTAAAGCCATCTTAGTCTGTCTTGAATAACCACCAAGACGTTAGACCATTGCTCGACATCAATTGTTGAAAGGGTATCTTTTGGTTTTGGCGAGGCAACAACGATATAATGATACCCGTATGCAGGCTCGCTATAATGTGGTTTGTCACTATAGGAATTTTCAGTTGTTGTAGTTACAGCTGGATTTTTACTCTCAAAAACCCTAATTGACCAATTTTTTACATAGTCATCTTCGCTATCCTGTAACCTTTGAAGCATGCCCTCTCTTGCTACCAAGGAAAGCACAGATGGGTTTGTCATGGATTCATTTCCAGGAGCGTAAGGAGATTTTTTCTGTTCATAGGATTTTCCATTTTTGGGGTTTATGATCATGAACTTTTCAAGAACGTAGTCTTTGCGCATCTCCCCCATAACAGATAGTGAAAAAAAATGCGTGTTAAAAGCTTTCTATGGATCGATATTTTTAGATTAAAGTGTCAAACCAATTGCAAGATTTAAAACAGTCATAAAAAAAGTTGAAAAACGGAGCTGAGGGATATAACTGAAAATTCTGATGTTCATGTAGTTTATGTGCTTTTAGATGGGGTTGGTGATCTTCCTCATCCGGATCTTAATGGAAAAACTCCCCTAGCTGCTGCAGTAACACCAAATCTTGATAAACTTGCCAAAAACGGAGCAATGGGAGAGGTAATTTCTGTTGGCAAAGGCATTGCACCTGAATCAGATATAGCTGTTTTCAATATGTTGGGTTACAAGTTCCAACATGACAATTATGTTGGGCGAGGAGTTATAGAAGCAATTGGTGTTGGAACAGATTTTAAAGATGGAGATTTGGCACTAAGAGGAAATTTTTCAACATTAAACGGTGATGGAATAATTATTGATCGAAGAGCGGGAAGAAAGATTGAAAGAGATGATGCAAATACGATCGCAAAAGAAATAGAACAAAAAATAAAATTTTCAGTCCCAAATACATCTGTAGTAGTAGCACCAACCATTGGACATAGGGTTACAGTGCGAATCAGATGTGAGGGAGAGTCACTTTCTTCAGAAATTACCAATACAGATCCAGCATATTCTAGAGTTGCAGGAATGGGAATAGCTAAAGCTGTAAGTGATTTTATGAAAATTGAGAGATGCTTACCTCTTAGCGATTCTACTAGTTCAAAATTGACTGCCAAATTGGTAAATGAATTTACAGAGCAGTCTTTAGAAATTATGAAACAAAGCGATGTAAATAAAAAAAGAAAACAAGATGGAAAAAAACTGCT
>JAZGIF010000096.1:0-2713 GCA_036481835.1 Nitrosopumilaceae archaeon | reverse complement strand
AAAAAGCAGAATGCCAGTATATGAAAATGATTAATTTGGAAAAAGTTTACTCTTCTTTGTTAGAAGATAAATACGAGGTTAAAGTTCCTAAAGAAATTGCAGATAAAGCTCGTCTTTCGATTGAAAGGATGCTTTCTATAAGCTAGAATCGGAATTTCAAATATTAATTATTAGAATTTACTTGACTACTTCTAAAGTAAGATCTATTCCTGAAACAGAATTTGTAATTTCTCCAACAGAAATCATATCCACTCCTGATTTTGCATAGGATTGTATGTTTTTATAATTTATTCCCCCTGAAGCTTCTAGCTTTACACGTTTTCGAAGTTTAGCTTTTTTTAGATTGTTAATAGTTTTTGAAATTTCTTTTGTACTAAAGTTATCAAGCATAATTATAGTTGCGCCACTTATTGCTGCCAAAAGAGCATCCTCTTGATTTTCTACTTCCACTTCAATTATCTTGTATTTTTTTCTAGCTTTAGAGATTAAACGAGAGAGTGAACCTGACACAGCTAGATGATTATCTTTTAACATCACCAATTTATCTAACGACATTCTGTGTTTTTCTCCCCCACCAATGTTTACTGCTTCTTTGTCAAAAAATCGCAAGCCAGGTGCAGTCTTTCTTGTAGCGTAGAGTTTTGTTCTTGGGTTAATCTTCCTGATTTTTTCAACTAGATTACTAGTCTGCGTGGCAATTCCGCTCATTCTTGAAAGTAAATTCAATGCAGTTCTTTCACAGGAGAGAATTGAATATACTGGGCCTGCTATTTCTAAAATGATCTGTCCTGCCTTAATTTTACTTGCATCTTTTTTAATTATGGTCACTTTATTTCCTTTTAATACGAAAATATCTTGAGCAAACTTCACTCCAGCAATTACTCCATTTTGTCTTGAAATAATTTTAGCATTAATTTTTTTTCTAGGTAAAAGTTTGCTAGATATGTCCTCTTTTCCTATATCTTCAGCTAAAAACCTGAGAAGTTCTCTTTTTGGACTAATGTCCAATTTATGTTACCTTTAACGCGTATTTTCCTTTTTCAGTTATTCCTAATGTTTTTGCAATGTGTGAGTTTTGCGGATCCACAATAAGAGCTACTCCACTCCAGTCCGGAGTGAGATCAGATGATTTGCAAACCGGACAAACCTTTCCAATGGTAACAGATTTACATTTTCTGCAAGCCATTTCTCTTGCCATTTTATTTCTCCTTTACTTCAACTAATTTCTTTTGTTTATCAGCATCTTTTCCTTTGGGTTTTTCTTCAGACTTGGTTTCTTTTCCTTTGGGTTTTTCTTCAGACTTGGTTTCTTTTCCTTTTTTAATTTCTTCTGCAATCCATTCGTCTGCACCCAAGAAAGGTTGTCTACATGTAATCCCAATCTTTCCCATAGATGCTGCTTTTCCTAAAGATACTGCGGTAATTCTTGTACGAATTGTTGAACCAACTTTGAGAGTTCGACCACTTTGATTTGCAAGAATCATTCCTGATTGCACATCACTCTTTAGATAGTCATCCATGACTTGAGAAAGGTGTAACAAGGCATCGGTTGGTCCAATTCTTACAAATGCTCCAAAATCTGTAATGTCTACAATCTCTCCTTGAATAATTTCTTGTAATTTTGGATAAAAAGTCAGTGCATCAAACTCTACTTTATGATAAGTTCCTCCATCTCCAGCAATCATCTTTCCCATTGAATCAACTTTAGCGTCCAAAATCATGATAATGTAACCTAAATCTGCATTGATCATGCTTTCATATTTTGACTTTAAGATATCTACCGCAGCTTTTTTTAGAGCAGATCCAAATGAGCTAGGTGGTATTCTAACAACATCTTGTAGAGTAGAGATAGAAAACAACTTTGGAGTGTTTGCCGGATTTGAATTTATGAATCTTTGGATAATTTTAGTAATTTGAATAGCAATTTTGGTATCATTCAATTATTTTCAAAGAGAATAGCTCAAAAAATCTCATTAAATTAAAGACAAATTTTATCATAAAATTTTGGAACTTTAGATTCTCCTCTATCTAACATCAAAAAATTACTAAAACACATTTTCATTAGGATTACCTAACTTGTTTTTAGAAGTATTTTTTGTAATTTGCTTACCTATGTTTAAATAATGTGAGAGCGTTTTTTTCTTAAATGGTTGGCGTTGATCAAGTTTTAGAAAAACTTACAACAGTAATTGATCCTGACTTGAAAAAAGATATTGTATCAATGGGAATGATTAAGGATTTAGAACTTAACAATGACAATTTGAAATTTACACTTGAATTAACTACCCCAGCTTGTCCTTTTAATGCAGAAATTGAAGAAGATGTAAGAAAAGCTATTGGGGAACTGGAAGGAATTAAAAACTTTGACATGAATATTACTGCCAAAGTAATGGAAGGTCGTTCATTAGATGCAGATACTGCAATGGCTACCGTAAAAAACATCATTGGTGTTGCAAGTGGAAAAGGCGGAGTTGGTAAATCAACAGTTGCATTGAATTTAGCTCTTGCTCTTTCACAAACTGGTGCAAAAGTTGGTCTATTGGATGCAGATGTGTACGGTCCTAGCATACCTTTGATGTTAGGAATGGACAAAGCAAACATGGAAGTTCATGAAAACAAATTACAACCTGCAGAATCAAACGGTATCAAAGTTGTGTCTTTTGGTTTCTTTGCAGAACAAGAACATCAAGCTGCAATTTATCGAGGTCCAATA
>JAZGIF010000095.1:0-8174 GCA_036481835.1 Nitrosopumilaceae archaeon | reverse complement strand
TTTGATATTGATAGAGCTTGGACTAGCTGGACTAAACCTACTCCTGCAGGATTAATTAGAAGTTTTACAATGATTGCAGGTGGAATTATTATCTTAACATCCATTCCTTCTGGAATAGCTTCCATTAATGTTGAAATCATTCCTGCGGATATTAGTCCTATAGGTGTTATTACAAACCAGATTTTAATCGGACAATTTGTTGCAGGTGCATTACCGTTTTGGTGGATAGGAGTTGGTTCCATTTTTGGCGGAATATTGCTAAGTAATTGGCTTAAAGGAAGTTTGAGGGCAATTACAGATGTACTCAGAATTGTAGTATTAGTTTCATTGTATCCAACCATATACCAATTCACCAACATTTTGACAAATGCTGAAAGCCCGTTTACTCTAATACCACCTCTCCTTGGAGGTTTGGCTGTCACCTTGATTTCGGCCACACTTTTGTTTAGAAAGTACAGGAAGAAGAAAGGTGGCGAAGTATTATCCGAATAAATTTAATCTCATTAATGATAATCATTAAAAAAATTCATTAATGATAGGAATTTTTTTTCAACAACATTGATAACTATAACTGAATGTTTGATGATTAGGAAGAACGAGGTGGTTAATAATGAAAATAAAGGATCTTCTACTTGATTTATCTGGACTTTACAAAGTATATTCTAGGAAATTAGAAAAAGAGATTAGAAAAGGTGACCTCCCCAAACATCTAGCTTTAATTTTAGATGGAAACCGCAGATGGGCAAGAAAAAATCTAAGCATCACAAATCATGGACATTGGAGAGGGGCTGATGCCGTTGAAAATCTTCTTGATTGGTGTGAGGAGTTTGATATCAAAATAATTACATTGTATACATTATCAGCAGAAAATCTTGATAGAAAAGACAAAGAATTAGAGTATCTTTATGAGTTAATTAAAACTAGACTTGAAAAACTCTACAAAGATCCACGAATTCATAGAAATAAGATGAGAGTAAAAGCTATGGGAAGAATAGAGCTGCTTCCTGATTCTATTAAAGACGTTTTACGTCGTCTAGATGAACTTACTGTGAATTATCACGATCATTTCCTTAACATTGCAATAGCATATGGAGGACAAGATGAGCTGGTAGATGCTGTAAAAAAGATTGGTGGAAAAATAAAAAGTGGTTCATTAGAAGTTAATGATATTAACAAAAAAGAAATTGAAGCAAATCTTTACACATCACATTTACCGCAATCATCTCCTGACATGATTCTGCGAACATCAGGAGAAAAAAGATTAAGTGGATTTCTTATGTGGCAAAGTGCTTATAGTGAATTGGTTTTTATGGATATTTTTTGGCCTGAGTTTAGAAAAATAGATTTGATGAGAGCTATACGAACTTTTCAAAAAAGAAAAAGAAGATTAGGTAAATAACAAAAACGAATTAACATTAAACCAATGAATACAAATGATTGAAGAAAGATCAGCTGGAGTTGTAATATTCATAAAGAATGGGAAAGGAATCCATTATTTGTTATTAAATTATCCATCAGGTCATTGGGATTTTGCTAAAGGTAGAATTGAAGAAAATGAATCATTACATGAAGCAGCAGTTAGAGAAACTAGAGAAGAAACAGGAATTACAGATTTAGAATTTTTCGATGGTTTTGAAGAAAAAATAGAATATCATTTTCAGTTTGAAGGAAAATTAATTCATAAACAAGTAGTATTTTTTCTAGCAAAAACCAAGACAAGAAATGTCAAAGTTTCTCATGAACATACTGATTTTAAATGGCTTGATTATGAAAATTCATTAAAAAAAATTACTTATGAAAATGCTCGAAATATTTTATCAAAAGCTAACAAATTACTTATCAAAGGTTAGTTGTTGTAATTGTTTAGCAACCCTGATTGGATTTTTTGAATTCAGAATAGTTCTTCCAACAATCAAATAATCAGTTCCAGAAGAGAGAACTTTTTTTGCATTACCACCTTGGGTTCCAATACCAGGGGAATAAATATTCAATTTTCCATTTACTTTTTTCTTACAATATTTTATAATTTCTGGATAAGTAGCTCCAACAATAATTCCATCAACCTTTTGTGATAAAGACCAATCCAAAAATAGTTGATACAGAGTGATTTGTTTTTTTGATTTGTTAAGATTAACATTCATTTCATAAGATGATTTTGCTTCTGGTGCACTCATGTGACAAAGTGCTATTATCCCATTCCCTTTTTTATGAGCTAAAATTGTTAATTTTCTTAGACTTTCCTTTCCCATTATCGGATTAACAATTACTGCATCAAACCCCATTTCCCACAATGAATCAACTGTTACTTTGTTTGTATTTCCAATATCATTTAGTTTGATGTCTGCTATTGATTGAAGACCATACCTATGAACAACTTTGTTGATTCGCGTAATCTCTTTTAATCCAAGTGGTAAAATAACATGGAAATTAAATTTTAAACCACAAAGATATTTGTTTAAGTTTTTAATGTTTTTGATAATTTTTGACTCTAATTGGGAAGTGGGAATATAATCGATTGCAAGAATTACTTTACCCCTTTTTTTAGAAGTTTGCTTAATTCTAGTTTTGAAGCTGGCCATAATTGACCAATGGATGGGTGTCTTTTAATTTTATTATTTTGATGTAGGAATATCCATGTTCGCCAGGATTTTCTACAAATGAAGGTTCTGTTCCATTATTAGTGGAATATTTTAAAAATGGCTTTTGAGGACTGTCTTTTAGAACTACATAACAAAAGTAAGATGCCCCTTCCTCGTTAAAATTCATGAATACGCCCATTAACCAGTTCCCATTATATGGGAATGTAAACAGAGGAAATGGTGCTTCTTCAAATCCATAACTTAATTTCGCAAGGCTAGCAAGATCTTCAAGTTCTATAGGATGATATTTATCCTCTGAACCATTCCCGGCCTTAAGATTGGCAGGAAGGGATTTTATTTTTACAATAGGAGAATATAGACTTGAATTATCTGAAGTAGAGTTTACTACTGAGGAATGCTCTTTTCCACTTCGCAATCCATAACATAGGTAATGACCTTTCTTATCTACAGGCGTGTAGTATATGATTGGTTTCTCTTTGAGAAGATCCATTTGTACTGAGAGAACTTCTTTTCCTTCGTGTTCATGTAGGAAAGATACGCGTGGTGCACGCTCTAAAGCACAAACTAGTCGTGAAAATTCTAAAGGAGAATCAACTTGTATGTAGCTTGGTAATTTATCCACAAGCCATATGATCACATAACTAAATTAAACTTAACCAAACAATTTGAGACTGGTATTACTTTCTTCTATCAATTACATCTTTGATAGAAGGTCCTGTGCCTATGAGAGTCACAGGCACATTCAAGTTATCCTCAATATTACTTATGAACGACTTTGCATCATCACTTAATTCATCATACATAGTTTTTTTTGCACAGTCAGGAAATAATACATCTAATTTTGTTATTGCAATTTGAGTTGCACTATTGAGCATGACTGACCTCCTAGCCAAGTCAAAATTGAATTCAGCTGCACGTCTCTGACGTCCAGTCACCGTTCCTACCTCTGCCCATCCCTTTCCTGCAGTTTCTTCAGGCGTGAGTTCATTATCCATAGGGCCCGTACCCACTCGTGTGACATAAGACTTGAAAACAACCAGTACTTCGTTAACTCGCTTAGGACCCAATCCTATATCGGAACATATGCCTGAAGCGGTAACATCCTTAGATGTTACGAATGGATACGTTCCGTGCCATAATGATAAGTGAGTTCCTTGAGTACCTTCAACGAGTACATTTTCATTTGAATCCAAGGCAGAATTAATTGCCTTTGGAACGTCTTCCAAATATGAAGAAAGAGATTCATTGTCTTTTGCCATCTGTAATGTCCTCAAAGCTCTATCTGCATTAGCAGGTCCTGTTCCTGAACCAGTACTACCAATTTTTTCTTTCAACGTTCCCTTTGAATCTTCATTAAGATGTTTTTCTTCAATAACTCCACAATGTTTGTCTACGTATGCCCTGTTTGAAACGTCAAAATCTTTAATCTCTTTTAACAATACTTTGGGATTAACTACTACGCCTGGACCAATCATAACTTTAGAATTTTTATTCAAAAAACCACTGGGTAACATTCGTATTTTGTAAATTTTATCACCATCCTTTACAGTATGACCAGCATTAGGGCCAGCTCCTCCGCGAACAATGATTGAAGGATTATCTTTTAAGGCAAGGTAAGAAATTATCTTTCCTTTTCCTTCGTCTCCAAAGAAACCACCTACGACAACTGTTGATGGCATACAGGTGACAGCGTGATGATGATATATTTAAGCTAAATCGCCATAACCATTTTAATATCTAATTTTTGACGAGTGTTAATATTGGAAGAGCAAAACTATGCAGGAAACATAATTGTAATTCTCTCTAACCTTCCAGATTTTCTTAGAACCCCAATTCTAAAAAAAAGAATGTTAGAATTTTTTTCAATGTCAGAACCTGACAAAACTGAAATTATCAATAACGCATTAGAAGCTGGACCTACTATTCCTTTTTCAAATTTTTCAAAGCTCTTTAAAACTTGGCTTGAAGTGTTGACTACTATATCAGAAGATCAAAGAAGCTTAATGTTTTCAAAATACATCTATGAAATAACAAATTCTCCACAAAAATTGATCAAATTTAACTTAGATGGGATTCTTGAGATTTTTATTTCATTAGATCAATCAAAGAAAGATATTCTTTCTATCACATTAAAAAATAACATCTCAAGATTAGATCAAGAAAAGAAAAGAAGATTAATGTTAATAATTCCTGAAAATGCTAAAAGACAATTAAATATCTAAGAAGGTTTTTCCTCGGGAGCCCTATTTTTCTCATCAGTAAAGTCAACAACATCACCCTCAGGGGTTCTAACTCCTACGAATATTTGTTCATTTTTTTTCAAAAGCTTTCTATGGTCAGGTAAAGACATATCCAATCTCATTTCATTCATTACGATTATTCGATATTCCTTCCATTCATTCCAACATTTATTGCAGCAAGGATAGGAAGCAGCTTTTGGGTCCAATTCTTCTTCATCAGGAATAGAATTTTTACATTTAGTGCATGTCTTTGTCATCTTGCTAAGAGATATCCAAAACTACTGTAATTTATTTCCTAACATAAACCAATAATAGATAATCAATGGTAAAAAATGTGTGAAAATAAAGTGTCCTAAATGTAAAAAAGTCGCAGAACTGTCTCCAGATTTTTCTTTAGTAAGATGTGAAAAATGCGGACTTGAAATTAGTTATGGCGAATATGTAAAATTAATTGCTCATAATGACTTAACATATTCTGATATACTTGGAGACTATACAGGTAGTACTGAAGGAGAAACTGCAGGAACCTTAGATGA
Source organism: Nitrosopumilaceae archaeon (assembly GCA_036481835.1). Lineage (GTDB taxonomy): Archaea > Thermoproteota > Nitrososphaeria > Nitrososphaerales > Nitrosopumilaceae > CSP1-1. Next base: position 2,798 of record JAZGIF010000095.1, on the reverse strand, counting down.
CTGGGAAAAATCTGACAAATGATTCATCAAGTTAAAATAATAATTCTTAAAGAGTTATGTGGATAATTGGAATTTCTTCTTGAAAATATATTAAATTTGATTGGATTTGTTGTAGGTCTTGCCATAGGAATTATGTCCTATATTGGTTTCAAAAACACAGGAAGCCCAACTCTTTTTCGATTAACTATAGCATTTTTTTCTATAAGTGTTGGTTTTTTTGTAATTTGGACAGGTTACCTTGCAGAAGATTTTGTAATTAAAGCTGGGCAAATTGAACGTTGGGTACAAACATTAGGAATTGGAATTCAAACTGTTGGATATTTTTTTATTGCATTCTCTCATAGTATTAAATCATTTTTTCCAAAAAATAGATACCTTAGATCAGTTAGCATAATTCCCTTGTTTTTGATTTCTGCCGTACATATTGAACACATTTTGAGATCTGTTTCTTTTATTCTACTAGTGTATGGTGCAATTGAAACTATTCTTTCTTATACTGAAGGAAAAAAGAAAGGAACTATTTTTGTTGCACTAGGTCTATCATTGCTAGCGTTAGGAGAATTTCTAGGCTGGTATTCATTTCTTTTTCCTGAATCGATTTTATACTATTTGTCAATTGTAATTAAAATTGTTGGGTTGATTTCGTTATTTGTCCCTGTGAGTAAGGTTCCCTTAACCAAATTAAAATTTGATAGTGAATTAGAATAGGAAGGAGATTTAGGGGTTTTACTCTAGAATCACTCTCAGGATTAAAGTAGACAATTACATTGTCAATTTCTTTTATCTTGATAGTATATGGAACAATATCTAGTTAATATCATAGAATGTTCATGTTGGGAAAAAGTGAGGGAAAAGGTGTCTGTATATAGAACTCATATGAATATTATTGGGGACATTCTTTTAACCACACGAGACGATATTGAAATAGAACAAGGCGCAAGTGTAACATACCTGATACGAAAAGCCAACGTTTCTCATGTTAGAATTTCAAAAATTTTGAACAATTTAGTTTCTCAAGGATTACTTGAACAAAAAGATTCCAATGGAGCTTTTAGATATGTAATTAGTTCTTCTGGTCGAGAGTTTCTTTTAGCATATCATACCTTTCGAAAGTTTGCAGAAAACTTTGGTTTAATAATTTAGTAATCTTTTCTTCAAAATCATCTTCATTATCAAATTCATCCTCAAAGTCATTATCTTCATAATCAGATTCAGTACTAAACAACAAATATCATTTGTTAAATTAAACGGATGATTATTAAAGATACGGTTAGTCATTAAAGAAATGTTGAATGTTGTATGTAATGCTCAAGGTATTGAATTAGCTGTTAAAACATTTCAAAATGGTGGTTTGGTTGTATTTCCTACCGATACTGTTTATGGGATAGGATGTGACCCTTACAATTCAGAAGCTGTCAATGCAATTTATAAAATAAAAAAACGAGATAAGAAAAAAATTTTTCCTGTTTTAGGTTATTCAAAAGATGAGATTGCCAAGATAGCTATTTTTGATGAAAAATTAGATAGAGTTGCTGAAAAATTTTGGCCAGGGCAAGTCACTCTAGTATTAAAAATAAAGGAGATGACACTAAAAAAATCACTGAAAATAGAAGACAAAATTGCAGTACGAGTTCCAAATAACAAGTGTGCATTATCGCTATTAAAAGAATGTAAATTAATTGTTGGTACAAGCGCAAATATTTCTGGGATGCAATCATTTAAAGATCCAAATGAATGTCGTTCCAAATTTACAGGATATGATACTTTTGTTGATGGTGGAATAATTTCAAGTATTGGTGAATCAACTATAGTTGAAATGGATGATAAACTAAAAATTCTTAGAGAAGGAACTATTTCGGAAAAGGAAATTTTGAATGTATTTTGAACTTAATTATCACTTGTGCACGTTTTTTTGAAAATGAAGCTGAGGAAGAAATTAAAGGAATTTTAGCAGATATAGGAGATGAAAATCCAACAGTAACTATCTCAAAAATGCCTGGAATTCTTACTGTAGATACGAAGTTAGATTCTGTTGACGTTGTGAAATGGATCCGTCAAAAGATATTGGATGAACCTTGGATAATCAGATATTGTCTTAGGATTATTCCTATTCAAATTATGGTAACCACTAATTTAGAAGAAATTTCTAGTAAAATATCAAAACTAGTAGGTGTTATCGGCCCTAAAGAAACTTTTAGAATTACAATAGAAAAAAGAAATTCTAATCTTTCAAAAAATGAAATTATAAATAAGATTGCAAAAAATATTCCAAACAAAGTTTCTTTAAATCAACCAGATTGGATTGTCTTAATAGAAATAATTGGTAACAATACTGGATTAGCTGTTCTAAGAGATGATTCTATACTAAGTTTACAAAAAATTAAACGTTCTTTATCAAGCTAGAATTGCAGCCTTTTCGGTGAGCAAATCTTCTAAGGGGTTCTTAGATACTACTACATCCAATTGTTTTTTCGAAATTTTGAATTTTTTTTCCAGAAATTCTTGATTATTTTTTGAATATGGTTTTGTGCTCAAAAATTGTTTGATATGCATATATAATTTATTTAGAAAAACTTTTTTTCCAATAGCAATTATGAAAAAATTTTTCCCTTTTTTTATTCCAACCTTATTTATTGCCTGAGAAATTTGTGTAGTTACAGCAAATCTCATTATAATATCGGTTTCAAGTTTTTTTGAAAGTAAAATATTATTTTTTTTAGCCAATAGTGAAATATTAATAATTTTTTTTGTATGATGTTTATTAAGAATGTATTCTGAAGAAACTCCTTGAATTATTA
>JAZGIF010000094.1:0-3984 GCA_036481835.1 Nitrosopumilaceae archaeon | reverse complement strand
AACACCGTGTGCTTCAAGAATGTTTAATGCATAATGAATGCGTATTGCAGTGAATAGTGGTTTTGCTGAACGTCTGTTACTTCTTAGAACAAAATCTCGCATGCGTAATAGTTGTGAGAGTGATCTGTTGTCTGATACTTTGAGTCCGTTTCGTTCAAGCTCTTGATATCTTTGCTCTAGAGACTTTTTAATTAAACTTTGTATTTGTTTTAGCTCAGGCGGTAACTCGACATTAATCCATTCTGTTTTTGTTTCTTGAATGAATGGTTTTACATCTGGACTATCTTCTGTTCGTTGTGCTATCTCTTTTATTCTGAGATTATCTAAAATTTCTTTAGCTTTTTCTTTTTCACTAGGAAGAGTGGCAGTCATTCCCAAGATTCGTGCAGGAGAGCTTACAAATCGCTCTGCAATTCCAACATACGCATAGTCCCCTACTGACCTATGTGCTTCATCAAAAATTACTATATTGAACTGTTCTGGAGACACTAGATGTCTGTCTAAATCATTTTTGGTAATTTCAGGAGTTGCACAAATTATACTATTCATCCAAAGTTTTTTTCTTTTTGTTAACAGATCTTCGCCAGTAATTAATGCAATATCTTCTAGGTTTAGGTTATTTTTTAGAAACTTGTAGTGTTGATTTACTAAAACTCGTGTGGGGGCTAAAAACAAGACTCCGCCGCTTCCTTTTGATAAACAATCTGCAATTACTTGCAAGGCAACTGCGGTCTTGCCAAGCCCTGTAGGCAAAACTACAAGGCAGTTTTCTTTTTTTGCCTGCTCTGCAAGATTTACCTGATAGTCCCTATATTCTATAGAATCTTTTTTTACAAATTTGTGCTCAAAATATTCAGAGACCATACTTTTACCTAGATGAATTAAAAACTCACTCTTTTGATTTTATAGTTTCGTGTAGCATTATGATAACTAATTGTCAGTTTTGTATACAAATTAGGAGAGTATCTGTATTTTCATAACTAAATTTTCATCAGAAAGTCCTCTTGCGTGGTTTTCACATGCACGAATAATTGCTCTACAAAAGGGCTTTTTTGCGTATTTGCTAGAATAATAATACATCATGAGTTTGATGTAGGCCTCTGCATTGCATTTGGCAATATAACACAAAACCATGTCTTCAGAGAAATTATTTGCAGTATAACATATCGGATGGATTCTGCCTTGACCACATCTAGAAAATCAAAACAAGGGCTGGGTTTTATCTATGGAGAATCCAAATTATACTTTGAGAAAATTTGTCATAAAACTGAGTGAAAAAGACTATCATGATTTTTTGAGAATATCAAATCAATATGGATTAGAAGTAGAGGAAAAAATTTACGAAATAATAGAGTACTATCTTCTAATTGAAAGAGGGCGATTCAAAACACGCCGTATTAATCATGATTTTCAAAATTGATGCAGTATAATTGCAATCAATATATGATAGGAACAGGCATTTTTGATGTGAACGCACAGTTTGAGCGACCATCTTGGGATGAATATTTTATGCTACAAGCAGAGCTTGCCAAGCTGCGATCAAATTGTATAACACGTCATGTTGGTGCAGTAATTGTTAGAAACCACAGACAAATCGCAACAGGATATAATGGAACCCCTCCAGGAGTAAAAAACTGCTTTGAAGGAGGATGTAAACGATGTCAATTAAGAATGGAGGGAAAAATAGAATCTGGCGCATCACTAGACAGATGCTTGTGCAATCATGCAGAAGCTAATGCCATCATGCACTGTGCAATACTAGGTATTGAAGCTGGTTCAGACGGAGCAATTCTTTACACAACTTTTGTGCCATGTTTAGAGTGCACAAAAATGGCAATCACCATTGGTATTAAAAAAATCATTTGTCTTGATTCTTATCCTGAAACCAATTTTGATTTAATTAAAGAGGCAGGAGTAGAGGTAATAAAACTAGAAAAAGAAAAAATTCAGTATTGGGCAAAGGCACTCTTTGACAGTTATGAAGCAAAATTAACTCCAAAATAGGTGTAATTTATGGCAGAACAAATCAGCAACTTGAAACAAAAACAGGTCAGATCCATGCCAACTTCTCTTCTAGTGTCAGCAACTTATGAAAGAGAAAAAAATGCGGCAGTATTGAAATTTTATGAGCCAAAATCACAAAAAATTATTCTCTGGACTGATGAAACAAATCACAAACCATACTGCTATTCAAAGTTAAACCCAGAAGAACTTGATTTTCTATCAGATAGAGATGACGTTTTAAAAATTGAAACAGTCAAAAAACATGACATACTAAATGACAGCGAAATTTCGGTATCGAAAATTATTGTAGCAAATCCGTTAGTAATTGGTGGAACCGACAACAGTATTAGGAATCTAATTGATACGTGGGAATCAGACATCAAATATTATGAAAATTATCTTTATGATAGGTCTCTAATTGTTGGCAAATACTACAAAATTGAAGACGGTGAAATTGAACCGCAAGAGTTAGAAATTTCAGACCAAGTGAAGCTTGCGCTAAAAAGTCTGCTTTGGGACAAAGCCACAAACGACGGAATGGTAGATTCTAAACAATTCCAAGAATATGTATCAGAGTGGGCAGACTTGCTCAACCAACCAATCCCAAAAATAAAAAGAATCAGCATTGACATTGAAGTTGAAGCAGTAATTGGAAGAATTCCGGATGCAAAGATTTCTGAAAAAAGAATTACTGCAATAGGAATGGAAGGAACAAATGGCTTCAAGCAGGTGTCTGTTCTCAAAGTAGCAGGAATAGAAGAAGGAAAAAACGAACTACCAACAGATGTTAAGATTGTATTTTATGATGAAGACAAGGAAAAACAAATGATTGAAGATGCATTTAAGATAATTTCAGAGTATCCTTTTGTGATTACTTACAACGGAGATGATTTTGACATGCCATATTTGTACAACAGAGCACAAAGATTAGGAACCAAAAAAGATGATAACCCACTTTACATGATGAGAGACTCTGCAACTCTAAAAAAAGGAGTCCACATTGACCTTTACAGAACATTATCAAATAGATCATTTCAGATTTACGCCTTTAGTCACAAGTACACCAATTTTTCACTGAATAGTGTATCTCAAGCCCTACTCAATGAATCAAAAATCGATTACGGAATTGAACTGTCTGACTTGAAATTGTACCAAACTGCAAATTATTGTTTTAATGATGCGCGCTTGACGTACAAGCTTACCAGCTTTAACAACGATTTATTGATAAATTTACTCATCATAATTTCTCGAATAGCTAGGATGCCAATAGATGATATTGCCCGAATGGGAGTGTCACAGTGGATTCGAAGTCTCATTTATTTCGAGCATAGAAAGCAAAACTATTTGATTCCAAAAAGAGACGAACTTGAAAGAAAATCAGCAGGCGTAGTTCATGATGCAGTAATCAAGGACAAAAAGTATAGAGGTGGACTAGTCGTAGACCCTACAGAAGGAATTCATTTCAATGTAACGGTGATGGACTTTGCTAGTCTGTATCCAAGCATTATCAAGGTTCGAAATATATCTTATGAAACTGTAAGATGTCCTCATGAGGAATGCAAGAAAAACAGCATCCCAGAGACAAACCATTGGGTTTGTTCCAGAAAAAATGGTTTGACATCTCTTCTAATTGTATCATTAAGGGATTTGAGGGTAAACTATTACAAACATCTCTCAAAAAATCAATCATTGTCTGAAGAACAACGTCAGCAATATACCGTTGTAAGTCAAGCGCTCAAAGTTATTCTCAATGCAAGCTATGGTGTAATGGGCGCAGAAATATTTCCACTGTATTATCTTCCAGCTGCTGAAGCAACAACTGCAATTGGCCGTCATACAATTTTAGAAACCATCAAAAAATGTCAAGAAGTAGGAATCGAAGTATTATACGGTGATACTGATTCGTTATTTATAAAAAATCCAACATCGGAGCAAATCCAAAACGTAATTGATTGGGCAAAAAAGGCTCATGGTGTAGAG
>JAZGIF010000093.1:0-7402 GCA_036481835.1 Nitrosopumilaceae archaeon | reverse complement strand
GGAATTGGGCATGAAACAGCAAACCAAGATGTAGAAGGTATTGAGCATTATCTTAATCCAAAAACTATTCGACAGTTGAGAAAATTTATCACATTTTTAAAATCAAATCCAAAGGTACTTCAAAACTTCAATAATTTTTGACGCTAAAATATCAAAATAATGTTCGTTCAAATGAACAGCATAAGCTAATTGTGGAAAAAACCCCATAATATAATATGGTCTGGTATAATGAAGCGTTCGCAGAGTTATCTTCAATGACCCAGCAAATTATGAAAAATCCCTTTGATTGTACAAATGGTTGTGATTTAACAATTCTTTATGCTATAATTATTGGCTCAGTGATTACTACAATTTTAATTAGCATACAGCTACAACTTGCCAGAGAGCAGTTCTCCATTAGAAATATTGTAGCTCAAACCAAGTTGAGAAATGATGTGTATTCTCTTCTAACACAGATGAGAATGCTTCAACCAATTGTATATGAGAAAAGAATGATTACGCCTCAAAACAGAAAACAGGTAGAATATGTAGCTAAAACTTTGAAGGAATTGGAGATGGATTTGTTAAAACTTGATGGCATTATCGACAGAGAAGAAAAAGAAAAAATTTACCAGATGATCGAGCGAGTAAAAAAAAGGTTAACGGTTGGAAGTTCGGATTTTGGCAAATATCCTCATAGATTCCAAAACATGGATTTTTCAGAATCAATAGAAGATCTTAGCCTCGCCATACCACTTCTCCCATAAACACATTACAAAATTGATTTTTGTTAATCCTTTAGGAAAATTTTGATATCTTCTTTTGAAGAAGATGTTTTCATTATTCTTTTTGCTGGGTTTGAACGCTTTGGGATTTTAATTTGACCTTTCCTACCTATTCTAGAAGAAGTAATGTAATCATCGTTTACATAAATATCAGCATGAAGACCAGATTTCTCTTTTCCAACATTTAGCAATAAAGCGGTTCTAGATTCAGAAAAATCAAACGCTAAACTTGAACCATATGATGGAATATCGGATAATTCTTTTTCTACAACATCAATATGCACCTTTAACATTTTTTCCAAGTCATTAATTGTGGAGCCGCCTCTTCCAATAATTGATGGAATGTTTTGTTTTGAGACCATTACTTTGATTCTGTTATCAGATAAAATTTCCACCTCAGCGTTAGGATCAAATCTTCTAAATGTTTCTTGTATTCTATCTTCAGCTAGTTTTTCAATTCCAAATTTTTTTACTTTTTTTGAAACAGGAACTATAACGTTTTCCTCACCAAAGGTGTAGATTTCATATTCTAAAGTATTGTCTTCAAAGTCGCGAATTTCAATTACAGGTCTTGCCAAGTCTTGTTCAAACATTCCTGATGGAACTTTTACTTTGAGTTCTAATTCGTAAACTTTGGCTATATTTCCATCTTTAACAAATATCACAGTGTCAATTACACTTGGAATAATTCCTAATTCGATTTTCCCAATGAATCTCTGTATTGCATCAATTGGAGAATTAGCATGAATGACACCTACCATACCTACACCTGATAATCTTAAATCTGAAAAAATTCCAAAGTCTTCGCGTCGTCTAACTTCATCAAATATGGTGTAGTCTGGTCTTACCAAAAGTAAAATGTCTGCAGAATTTTCAAAGCTACCATCTAGTCTAGTATATTGAGTGACTGCAGGATCAACTTGCAAATCACGAGGAGATTCAAATGTTTTTACAATTTTTCCTTGTTTATTGTAAAAATCTCCAAGAGAGGATGCTAACGTACTCTTTCCTGACCCTGGTGGGCCAGAAATTAAAATTCCCTCTGCTCTTTCTGAGAATCTAGTTCGAAGTTTTTCGGATAATTCGTATTGTTCTAGCTCTAAACGAACAATTGGATGAACCACAGTAATTTCATATCCTTCTGAGAAAGGTTGTTGTGTTATTGCAATTCTATAGTCTTTATGTTGAATTACTAGTGCTCCAGGTTTTGAAATTTCTATATTGCTAACGTTATTCATTTTAGCAACATCCAATATTTGAGCAGTAATTTCATGCAAATATTCACGCGTCAAAACTTTGTCTTCAAGTTCTACTAAATTAAAAGAACCAGGACGTCCTTTTTTCCCCTTTGGTTTTAATCCCTCCTTAAGGTGAATGCTCATGGTTTCTGAATCAAAAAATCGTAAGAATTCTAGATCCTGTTGTTTAAAATCTGATTCTTGAAAGCTTATCTCAATTCCTTCAGCTTCTGATACAAGGGCCTGTACCTTATCAGAAGTGTATAAAACGGCATTGTTTTCTTTGGCAATATCTTTAATCAGTGCATCAATTCGTCCTCGAGATGATAACCTTACATCATCTGCTGTAGGTCTTTTTCCATCAAACTTTATAGTTAAACCAAAATTCTTTGATAATTTTTGTAGTTTTTTTAATTCTTCTAGTCCTACAAACCCTTGATCTCTTTTTTGTGACGCTTGTGACTGTAATTCGTCTATAACTGCAGCAGGAATAATAATCTCAGTATCTTTCAAAAGACCAGATTCAATTTTTCTGGTAATGTTTCCATTAATTATCACACTAGTGTCAAGAACTATTTTATTCAACTATTGACTCATGCTCTGGCTACTTTTAATCATAACTGTGTTAACAATGTCTATTTCCTTCGTTTTATTAAAAAATGATTATTTTGAAACTGCATCAGACACTACTTTTAAAACATTATCAAAATCAAATGGTTTTGTTATATGGTTTAATGCTCCTGCTGAAATACACTCCTGAATTATTTCTTGATTATCACTTGCAGTGACAATGACAATTTTTGCATCTGGATGTTTAGCAGTTATTTCCTTTACCACCATCAAACCATCCTTTTTGGGCATTGCAAGATCCAACAATAGAAGATCTGGCTTTACTTCATCATACTTTTCGACGGTTTCGTCTCCATTTGCTGATTCACCTATCACTTCATGTTCTCCAATGGAAAGAATGTCCCGTAAAACTTGACGAATAGCATCAGAATCGTCTGCTAACATTATTTTTGCCATTTCTTAAACAAAGAATTGTTGTTTAATAGGTAAGTCAGCTCAATATTTTCGAATATTTAGTTTCGATTTTTTGTTTTAATTCGTTGAAAAGTGTTCTTGAGCCTTGCATACAATTTTTCATAAAATTATTTGATTCAGACAAAATCTCAAAAACATCGTTTAGATTATTTCCTTCAATCAAATGTTTTAAAATTTTGTCATTTAAAGCTGCTATTCCTCCTATTTCTTCTTGTCCCATCATAGGTGCCAGTCCCTTAATTTTGTGGACATGTTTTTGAATCATGGTTGCTTTTTTTGTTACACTAAGGTCATCATTGCAATCTTGTAGAATTTTTGAAATTGATGCTATCTCTTCATTAACTTCTTTTGTTGCAACTCGTTTGAATTCCTCTGACATAGTTTTCATCGAAATTGTGTAGCTGGTCTTTTTATACTCTCTGAAAATTTGGTTTTTAGGGCAATGAAATTAATCAAAAAGACATATTTTTTGGTAGGGATTCTAATTGTAGCTGCAGCAGTCAATCTAACTCTTCTATATCAAGCACAACAAGAAACTACTGATGAATCATATTCAATTATTCGAGCGAGTGACTTGAAAGTCAAAGTCGAAACGCTATCAAGACTTGCAAGCTCTATTGCTAGTGGGAATGAAGAAGATAGACAAACTTTAGGAAATGAAATTAGTGAATTTGAGTCAGTTCTAAACATCTTAAGGACTGGCGGAACCATTAGAGGACAAAGCATTGTCACCATGCCCAATGAAATTGTGACAGACTATAACAGGGTTGCAAAATCTTGGGGAGTGTACAAAAATAGTGCACAACGAATTGAACAAACATCAGTGTTTGATGAGGAGGCAGTCAATTCTCTTAACTATATTCTTGAAAAAAATGGTGAAATGGCAATAACAACAGATAGCGTGGTTGAAGAAATTTCAGAGTTAGACAGGCAATATAACAGGCATAAGGAAATTGCTGCAGACTTGCATGAGATATCAAAAAGTATTGGGCAAAACGCATTGTTAATCTCTATTGGAGAAGGAGAAGGTGTTAGAGACGAACTCAAAAAACAAAGGATTTCCTTTGAGGCCGGTTTAAGAAAATTATTACAGATACCTACTGAGGACTTGGATTTACAGAGTGTGAACCAGTACCCTGAAACTTTGGAACCAATTCCAAGAGAAAGCTCAAATACACTTCGAAAGTTAGATCCGCTTTGGGAATCTGTACAACTTAGAATTAAAACGCTTGAAACAAAGTCGCTACTTTCTGAAGAATTTGGTTCTGAATTTGATAAATTAAAAAAAGAAAGAGTTGTCTTAATTGCATCTTTGGATCAGTTATTGGATTCATGGAACCAACAATTGCAAGAAACTAGCTCACAACGCGGTACAATTGTTCAAACCTTACTAGTAGTGGACATTGCAATATTCTTCTTAGTTATACTTGTAATTCGACAATCACTGAATCCACTTTTAATAATTACTGCAAGCCTTGCCAGAGTTAAAGAAGGAATCTATGGAGAAAAAATAGATTATCAATCTAAAGATGAAATTGGAGAACTTGTTAATTCATTTAACATCATGTCTGATACCATCAAACAAAAAGAAGAAGAGGCTAAAAAGACAGATATAGCAAAAGATGAATTTCTATCAATGATTACTCATGAATTAAAAACTCCACTTGTTCCTATACAAGGTTATGTTGACATTATTTTAGGCGAACATTTTGGAAAACTTTCCAAAGAACAAAAAGAAAGATTGGAGGTAATAAAATCAAGCACTGTTTCATTGTTACATCTAATTTCTGATCTTCTTGATGCCCAAAAACTTGAACTTGGTAAATTGATAATCAAAAAAGAAACACTAAACATCAAAGATACCATAGAAAAAGCAATTGAGACTCTACAGCCAAATGCAGATAAAAAACAAATTAAAATTATTTCACGACTAGACATGGACCTAATTGTACCGCATGACTCAGAAAGAATTATCCAAGTTCTAACAAATTTGATAAAAAACAGTATCAATGCAGTATATCCAAAATCTGGAATTATTGAAATTATTGTTGATAATTTTGAATCCGAAGTACAGATAAGTGTAAAGGATAATGGAGTTGGCATTGCTTTGGATAAACAAAAAGACTTGTTCAAAAAATTCTATCAAGTAGATACCTCATTGACAAGAGAAATTGGAGGTAGTGGACTGGGTCTTGCAATATGTAAAGGAATTGTTAAAGAACATGGTGGTAAAATTATGGTTGTAAGTGCTCCAGGTAAAGGTTCAACCTTTTCATTTACGCTGCCAAAAATTCACCAAACGGCAATATAGTTAATCATTCTGATCCATTAACTGAAAATAAAAAAACACCTGTGTAGACATTATTTTTCAGTAATGTTTGGTTATGGCAATGGAGATTTTAGAAACAAGTCAGAGCACTAATAGCACCTTTTATTCTGATTGCAGAACCTATTTTGATGCGCTTCTCAAAAAAGATGTAACAGACGATGCGTTTGAAGATGAGTTCTTTTTTACGCTTCCCGCAATATCTGCTCATGCATAAAACAAGTAATGTAGATCTTGCATAAAGTTTAGCAATGGCAAGAGTTACGATGTTATGTGGAAGCTCAAGTAGAAGATTTTGCAGACAGAGCTATACAATATGCACTTGATAAGGGAGGGCAGTATTGTGACATTAGAGCAGAAACTATTTCGAAAAACGCATTTGTTATTGAAAACGGCCAGATAGAACATTTTACTAATAGCGATGAAAGCGGTCTGGGTATACGAGTTTTAAATGACGGAGCTTGGGGATTTTTTTCTATTTCTCATCCTACTGACTTTGATGCAGTAAAAAATGGTGTTAATGAAGCTCTAGAGTCTGCACTTTATTATGCAGCAAAAAAGAAACAAAAAGTAAAGATTGTTGAGGCGCCCGTATTCAAGGATAAAGTAAATTTTCCAATAAAAAAAGAGCCTGAGATAGAAGAGCTAATCAAAATTGGATTAGAGTGTGATAAAATAATTCAGGAAAAAAATAAGATAATAAAATCTCAAGTGAGTGTAGGAAACAGTATAGTTTCTAAATATTTTGTAAATAGTGATGGCTCAAAAATTAGTCAAAATTTTACCGATGTAGTAGCTGATCTTACCGCTACTGCACATGAAGCTGGTCTTACTGAATCAATTAACATTACTGAAGGTGGTAGAGGGGGAATAGAAAAATTATCAAATGGTAGAGACATTACAGAAACTGCAGACTTTATTTCTACAAAAGCTTCTGAGCTAATTGATGCAAGGCCGGCAAAAGAAGAAAAAGCTACTGTAGTAATGAATCCAGACTTTGTAGCACTATTAACTCATGAAATTCTTGGTCATCCATCTGAAGCTGACCGAGTATTAGGAAGAGAAATGGCTTGGGCAGGAGGAGCTTGGTGGAAAGGAAAACTTGGGGAACAAATAGGTTCTGAAAGTCTCAATGTTTTTGATGACCCGACAATCAATGGCAGCCTTGGGTGGTACAAATATGACGATGAGGGAAACAAATCATCAAAAACTAGTCTGGTTGAAAATGGAATATTAAAGCAGCATATGCAAAGTCGGGAAACTGCTACAACTTTTCAAACAAACCCTACCTCAAACATGAGAGCTACGTCTTATCGGTTTATGCCATTAATTAGAATGGCATGCACTTGTATCGATAACGGCGATTGGGATCCTCAAGAAATGATAAAGGATGTCAAGCATGGATATCTAATTTCAAATATGAAAATTCCTTCAATAGACATGAAAAGGTACAATTGGAGTATATCGTGCCAATATGCACAAAAAATTGAAGATGGAGAAATTTCCGATCTGCTAAGAGATGTAATAGTTTTAGGAACAGCGCCTGAATTTTTTAATTCAATTGATGCTTGTGGCAATGACTTTACTGTTCGACCAATAACTAATTGTGGAAAAGGCGACCCAATGCAATCAATGGTTATGGGAAACGGTGGACCGTCGATTAGAGCTGTTGCAACTGTAAAAAGTGTGATTTAATGAAACTCGAATCAATTGAGCAAATACGAAAACAGGTTGTTTCTTGTACAAAATGTGAACTCTGCAAAACAAGAAAAAACGCTGTTCCGGGAAAGGGAAATAAAAATTCAGATCTAGTTTTCATAGGCGAGGCACCAGGAAGAAGTGAGGATAAAGCTGGAGAACCTTTTGTAGGTACCGCAGGTAAAAAATTGTCAGCTGCATTAGAAGATTCCGGGCTATCAAGGGATTCAGTATACATTACAAATGTAGTAAAGTGCAGACCACCTAACAATAGAGTACCATCTATACAAGAAAAAGAGTCTTGCAAAAACTATCTAGATTCAGAACTAGAA
>JAZGIF010000092.1:0-2580 GCA_036481835.1 Nitrosopumilaceae archaeon | reverse complement strand
TGTTCTCGAATTACTGCGTCTTTTTTGTCAAGTTCTTCTTCTAAAAGTTGAACCTTTTCTTCAAGCTCTGCCACTTTGTCTTGATTCTGTGGAACATCGATGATTGTGGGCTGATATTTTGGAAGCTCAATATTGAGTGCTACAGGTTGAGGCTTTGGAATGTCTGGCATGGCATCTTTTAGCTCTTGTAATCTATCTAGTAGTATGTATGGTCTGTCGTCTCCATCATATTTCCAAATTTCATCATGATACAGCATAATACATTCACGCACAACTTGGACATGTTTTTGGATGGCAAATTGTTCATCTGTTAAAAATCTGTACTGAGAATGCCATTCCTCACATCTTTCTATGTTTTGAAGTTTTGATCTCAGCTCTGCTGTAGTCAAAGGATCTTTATTTGCTAGAGTGTTTTTAATAACGGCCACTCGTTCACAATTTCTATATGCAACAGTTTTTTCTGCTTCAGTTAATTCATCATGTGAATCAATCTCTACTTTGCAAGCTCGAGTATCTTCAATAATCTTTTCTTGTACTTGATCTGTTCTAATGGGATCTTGGGCATAAGCTGGTATGACTAATCCCATCAAGGAAATAAGGACAAATACATAGACCAACTTCATGACCCGCAATTCCAAATTATTTTACTTAAGTGATGCGTATAATTCCTTAGTGTAGCCCGGCGAACAAAGCAATGCTTTTATAGATTCAAAAATTTTTGGTTTTTTTGCTTTGCCACCATTCCTGAAAACGAGTACATTTGTTTTCAGAGTCTAAATCCACAACTAATACGCCATCAAGTAAAACCAAAGTGTTTTGTTTTGGTCTTACAAATGATGACTTCCAATGAGCTACTCCCCGACTATCATTTGATCCTAAAATTTCATATTCAAATTTTACATCTTTTTGAGTTTCAGAAACTATGTTCCAATATTTCCTAATTGCATCAATTCCCTTCATTGGAGCTTCAAATGGTTTTTCTTGATAGGTAGCGTCTTTAGTAAAAAGCTCATCAATTAGTCGAGGATCTAGATTCATCCATGCACTACCATACAACTCTAGCCATGATTTAAAGTCAATATCTCCTAATTTGGCCATCTGATCAATTCAGACAACGAAGCTGTATTTTAGAAGTCATCACAAAAAAACAGGAATGCGTTTGAGAATCTGCTCTCATTGTGGTTTAAGCTTTCAACCAAGACACAATGGTCAGGGCTTTTGTAGTGTAAAATGCTGGCAGGGACAATCATCGATTGTCCTTCCATAAAGAATCTAGTCTAGTAATTAGATAGCTCTTTTTGATTTTTCTCATTCCAGTTTGAGAAATGGAAATAATCAGATTTTCTAAGGAAAATAATCATGGCATATATTCCTACAAATCCTGCCAGTGCAAATGAACCAACTAACTGAGTCTGTTGTTTTGGAGGAAATTCTGCAAATCCAAAGGCCTTTTCATTTACTACAAAGCTTGCAAAAAGAATCAAGACGAAAATCATTGCTTTTCCTTTCATTTCACAGTACCTTTCCTAACTATATTTTACAGAAATGGATAAAATACTATAGTATGTAGTAATGAACAAACACTCACCCAAAAGCAATTTTAATTTTTTCTAAAAAAAATCTAAGAATTTCTTTAGCAGAAATTAAATTTTTGAAATCTGAGTAATTTAGCGAAGTTGTAATTATTATCTAGATGACATTCTTGAGGGTTCACCATTCTTAGTAGCATTGAATTGTTCCATAACTTCTTCCTCGCTTAGAGATGTTAGTCCAGGTTTTGAATGAACCTCTAAATGTTCAAATAATTTTTCTTTAGAATTGAAAATTTTTTTGCAGATATAGCACTGATTTATCATACCTGCAGAATACGTGAAGCTTTTAGATAAATCAGATCAAATCTCAAAGTAATTTAGCGAAATTGGAACCATACTTTAGGGTAAAAATCTGGATTTTTTCTAATAGTATTTTGGAACTTAAGGCCAAAACCAACGAGTAATTTGACGACAGTTCCAAATACTAGATTCGAGTTTTGATTTAGACTATTTAGATCGTACTGATAATTTCTACGTAAGTCCTTTAATACATAATGAGAAACTATTCCTACCCAATTGTCCAGACCACGCTAAAACTAAATCCGCCAAAGTAGAGGAATCGTGGTATCATGTGGGGAGACCATCTCCCCTCATGAATTATAAGTTCACTGAATTGTTCTGCGTAATTCTTATCTAATTGAATTCAAAAAAGGGATCCTTGAGCACTGGATTAAAGGTAGCATTAGTAATTTTTATCCCTTTTTTGATGTTAAGTTCTGCATTTTATCTAGGAATAATCGAGTTTTCCCCAAAAAACACATTGTCGTTTTTAGAAAATCTTGATAACACCAAGCAAGAAATTATTGAAATTACCAAAGGAGAAAGAACAATTGAGGAAAGCTTCGGCAGGGTCCAAAAACAGGTAGATGAGACAGCACAAAAGACTGGAACAACTTTTGATAATGTAATAAAATATGCAAAAAAGACAGTAGATCCTTCAATTCCTGATGAGGAAAAACCACAGTTTGATGCCGATGAAATTGAGCAG
>JAZGIF010000091.1:0-6816 GCA_036481835.1 Nitrosopumilaceae archaeon | reverse complement strand
GGAATTTCTTCACCATTAGAAAACGCTGAACTTTCTAGAACTAGATTTGCCATGTGATTAAACTCTTACATTATGTTCAAGTTAAATTTTACTAGGATTCTAAAACAATTCTATCATTTGAAAAAGAAAGAATGGAACCGCCTAAATTTTTGATATTTCGCTTTAATTCTTTATCTAAAGTTCCTACTATCCCTCCATGTTCTTTAACATGATTTATTATCGATTCATCAGCAAATTTTCCATTAATCGATACTGTTTTGAAATCTTTGATGAAATCCAAAGTTGCTAAGACAAACTGTTTTTTGTTTGGATCATTTGTTAGTTTCTGAAGTTCTTTTATTACAACTTGTGGAACAACGAACTTTAATTGTCCAATTTCAACTTCTAAATTTGAAATATTTTTAATTCTTGTAGTTGCTAGATGCAGCAAAAAACTAGTATCGCAAATGACTTCAACCAACTACACCTGCTCCAATTAATCTCCATCTATCAGCAATTCTTCGACTAATGGCAATATTACTTCCTTCAAAAAGGCAAACTGGTCTTCTAAATTGGATATCAATAGTTTCAGATTTTACTTTTGTTACTTTTGAAAGAACGGGAGCTGTTCCAACATTTACCCTTAATGATTCTCCAACTTGAATTGGCAAAACCTTTACATCATCAGTTATTCCAACTGCTAAGTCAAATAAACTAACTTGAATTTTTGCTTCTAAAGAATTTTCAGGAAGTGTACCTGGTTTGCCAATTATGGAACCTATGAAAGAATCACTTCTTGTCATTGAAGGATCAAGTTTAGTTCCTATAGCTATTAGACCGCCAGGTTTTACGCTGTCAACTATACCTGCTCCAGTTCCTAGTGAAACAATTTCTGTACTAATAGGCTCATAAGACTTTTTTTTCTCATTAATTACTCCTGGTTTTATTTCAATTTGCTCCCCAACTTTGAGTGAACCTTGTGTTAGACTTCCACCGATGACGCCTCCTTTGATATCTTTTATTTTAGCACCTGGTTTATTCACATCAAAGGATCTTAAAACATGCATTACAGCATTTTTAGATTCATCTCGTTGTGGAGTTTCAATTGTTTCTTCAATGGCTCCAATTAAAGCATCAATATTTAGACCTGATTGAGCAGATACAGGAATTATTGGAGATTTTGCTGCATTAGTACCTTTAACAAACTTTGTAATTTCATTATAATTAGACATAGCTTCTTTGTATGAGATCAAGTCGATTTTATTTTGCACCAAAACAATTTGTTTAATTTTCAAAGTTTCTAAAGCAAGAAGGTGTTCTTTTGTTTGAGGTTTTGGAACTTTTTCGTTAGCAGCAATGACTAACATAGCACCATCCATCAAGGCAGATCCTGAAAGCATGTTTGCCATCAAACTTTCATGACCAGGACTATCAACGAAGCTTACAACTCTTGAAAGTTCGCTTTCTTTTTTGCAATTAGGACATTTTGGTGTGGTTGAATATCCAACCGGTGGTTCACATTCTTTACATTTGTAAAACGCTGCATCCGAATACCCCACCCTAATAGTAATTCCTCTTCTTAGTTCCTGACTATGAACACTTGTCCAAACACCTGTAAAAGCTTGGATTAGTGTAGTTTTGCCATGATCTACATGACCTGCTGTGCCAATATTTACACATGGTTGATAACCATATTTTTTAACATACCAATCAGGAAGTGTTTCTTTCCAGTGCAATATTCAGAATAAAAATTAGGCTTATGTTAACTTATGCCTTTTTTGGTTCCTTCTTTACTTTTTTAGCTGTATCATCTTTTTTTGGTTCCTTCTTTACTTCTTTAGCTGTATCATCTTTTTTTGGTTCTTCAGAAGCATCTTTGGGTGAAGGTTCTTCAAGTTTTAATTCTCCATCAATCTTACAATTAATTTGATAAATTTCCTCTGAAATAGTACCACCACGAACTAGTTTTCGCACTCGTTCTCCCCGTTCTGCATCTTGTAAACCAACTCCTTTTGATAATAGAACATATTTTCTAGAACCGCCATGAACGTCACCTCTCATAGGTACTCCAGATTTGTCACTTCCACCAGTAATTTTCATCTTACCAGTTATTCCAACAATTGCAGCATCAATTTCATTTCCTACTTTTAATCCTACTAATGGATTAGCATCTCTGTCTTTAAGCTCTTTAGTGGTAGATCTTCCCTTTTTGTCAGATACTGTCAATTTGAAATTTGCCAATTCATCAAAAAAAAAATGTACTACTAATTAATCTTTGGACTTGTTTTTTTGTCCAAAAATTTTAAACAAAATAATAAGTGAAATCTTTTGTGTCAGGGCAAATAAACTGTCTACGATGTGAGAAAAAAATGACTGCTATGCAATCTTGTCATTTAATCTGTACAAATTGTGGTGCGCATCTTGATTGTTCTGATAAAGGGACTTTTTGGTAATTAAAATCCTGGTCTATCTGGAATATAATCTGCAGCCATATTCACTGCGTTGTCTTTCATGATTTCAAGATAATCGTCATAGGTAGCTTCAAAATTACAATAAGAACATTTCACGTTTTTCATTTCATCATCTAGTACTGCCTTCTTTTCACATTTGGGACAACGTGCATCCATAAACTTGTTTTATCGTCAAACTATTTAACGCTAGTCACAAAATTCGATTTGCGCGGAGTTAGTCTAGCCTGGTGGGACGTCAGCTTCCCAAGCTGAAGGCCGCGGGTTCAAATCTCGCACTCCGCACTTGGGTTAAAGTTAAAATATTGAAAACAGAATTCGATTAAGAGAAATGATCAAGAAACTTGAAATTAAAGTAAATGAAAAAGGAGAGATAACTTCTCCATCTTATCCTGAAATCGTTTCTAAGATAAACGAATTAGTTGAAAAAACTAACAACGGAATTTAGGAACTAATAGATACAAATGACTCAATGATGGCTTGACCATCAAGACTCATTTCAGGATGAAATTGAGTACCAAAAATATTGCTATCTCCATATTGAACAATTTCATACAAACAATTGTTTGATTTTGCCACTGAATAGAATTTACTATTCAATCGTGAAATTTCGTAAGTATGACTTTCAAAAACCCGAATTTTACCACTACATAATGGATTTTCCTTTAGAATTGTTACTTCTTGCTCACCTTGGTAAGGTTCGTTAGTTTTTCTTATTGTTCCACCTAAGGTAAGGGCTAAAATTTCTGCACCATAGCATATTCCTAAGAGTGGTTTATTTTCCAAAACTGCATATTTGATAATTTTAGAATTCAAAGCATTCATTTCTTTGTCATTTTTACGTCTTCCTGAAAGAATGATAGAATCAAATTGAGAAGTTTGAGAGAATTTTAATTCAAAAAATGGTATAGTAGAAAATTTTATTTCTTTTTTTGCAAGAAAATCAGAGAGGTTTTTAGTATAAACAGATCCATTATCAACAACTAACAGCAATTATTTGCCTACCTCAATCGAGATGTAATGCATCTCTGGAATATTTTGTACGGTTAGAATTGTTCCGAAATTGAGGACATCTTCTTCTTCCCACATGAATACTCTGTCTGTTCGTGGTTTTACAAAGTCATCAATAAATTCAGAAATTAATTCCTCAGTTCCATCTTGATCAGCAGGTGTGTAGAAAACAATTTCACTTTCCTTGAATGATAATGGAATCTGAATTGATGAAGGCATAAGAATTTCTAATTCTTCACCTTCGAAAACGGATTTTATTGCATCAATTCTTGCTGTTCTGTCCAAATCAAATGATTCACCATTTGTAGCTGTTGGAGTAACAACTCCAGAAAGTTTTTGAAGATATGCTTCAAATGCTTTTTCTTGGGTTTCTCCTAGTCCAACGTAATACTCTCCAGTAAATGCAGCACCCACTGCAGCGATTGTTCCTAATTGCGCAACAACACCTCCTGCTCCTGCTGTATATACTGGAATAAAGTAAGTGTCTTGTTCTCCTACCCTATACAGAATATTATCACCAATCCTAGGATTACGTAGTAAAGTCTTGAGTTGCGCAAAATCTGGATCTCTATCTAATGCTTCTCGCACTGCAGTTGGACCTATTAATTTAGTAGTGGAATTTAATGGAATTTCATAAAACTGCATTTTCCCGAGATTAGATAGGTCGTTTTCTACAATCATATAACCAGCAAGATTTCTTCCTTGTGAGCCACGTAGTTCAAGTGATAACAATCCAATAAATTCAGTTTGATCAAAACCTAGTGGTTTTGCCTCTATGTAATAAGTATCCAATCCTCTAGGTATCTCGTAGAATTCATTTGCTTGAATAAATGTCTCAACGTTTGTTATATGATAAATATTGTACATTTCAGTTTTCCAATTGAATAGCTCTTGTGGATATCTGATTTGTTCTTCAAGCCAGCCAGGGATTTCAATAAATTCATTTTTGTACTGACTTTTAAACATGGTAGAAAAGAAATCATCTCCTGATTTTAATAACTCAATATTTCCATCGTACGTATTTATCAGTGCATAACCTACTAAACGTAGATATGGATTCCCAACTGACCATGGAACATCACTAGTACCAAATCCTACGATAAGTGGCATTAACCAATAGGAGTTTTCTCCATCAGTTACTGGCACAATATCTAATTCTTTTCCAAACAAGTTGTATAAGAAATAAGGATAGAGAATTTTCATACGTTCATTGACATCCTTGTATCGCATTATATGGATAGGTTCTGTAGGAAATGATAACAGAAAGTTTGGCTCAAAGATATAACTCAGTGGTGGTGCAATTGTTAATCCTCCGTCACCTGAATAAAATACATTGTTGAGCTCTGCACTTACGTCTCCTCGATTAACAGGATAACCTGACCATGTTTCAGATAGTAAACCACCTTCACCATAGTAAATCTGCCTTTGTTTGAAAACACTACTACTATCTACAATATTTCCGTCAGTAGCTCCTAATGTAAGAAATCCGTTAGGTACATGAGTGTAAACAAGTTTTTCATTATACCATCTATTTTCTACAGCTACAGATTGTGGGAGAATAGGTTTCATTGATGCAGTCCAAAAAAGTGTGTCGTTAAATCTCAAAATATCATTGTCTTCAAAATCTACATATGGAATTAAACCAATTTCTGGTTTTAATTTAGCAAATGCAGCCTCCCAATCCCAAACACGTATTACATCTAATACATCGGCATTTTGTGAAATATAGTTATTGATGTTATTTGGTGAAACAGATTGTAATTTCACATCATGTATATTTTCCTGAATCTCATCCAACTGACCTAGGTACCTATTTACTCCAATCTGTTGTGCTGTATATGGTCCCAGAAATTCTAATTTTCTTGCATCAGCAATGCTGTTATTTACAGCCATAATACCTCCAATAGTTATAGCAATAGCAATGATTGTTAAGACTCGAATGTAGATATCTCGTTTTATTGGATGAGTAAGGACTTTTGAACGGATTTTATCAAGGAATGAAAAAGCAATTAACACAAATCCAACAACTATGATTCCACCTATGGCATATCTTGTGTTGTAATCAATTTGATCAGTAAAGAACATGTTGAATCCAACCCAGAGAATACCGATTCCAATAATTGCTTCAATAGTTGAAACATACTTTAGATATCGTGGTTTTCCTTCTGATGAATCTTGAATATATGAAGTAACAACTTTGATTATTGAATGTAATCCTACATACAAGACAAGACGCAAGCCAATTGCACCAAGTATGGGAGGAATCAAAATGATCAGCGCAGGAATCATTGGTACGACATTATCAAATGCGTATGATGTATCAGTTGGTGGAGTTACAAAGGGTAGAGTAAATAAAGTTGGTAAATTTTCAAGTCCTAAATTATTTCCATCTATTAGGTATATTGCTGCAAAACCAAATAATACATTTACAAAAAATGCACCAAAAAGTAAGACTTTGGTGATTTGCCAGATTGCAAAATTTGGAACACTTAGTTTATAGTCACTAAATCGTGTAACGCTTTCTGAAATAGGTTGGTTTGATCCTTTGTTGAAAAAAGTAATTCCGGTATTAAGTAAAAACCAAAAAATTGATGCTCTTCTTACTATGTTAACTCGTACTAAAGCAATGGCTGAAAGAATTAAAGCGGAAATTACGGAATAATAGAGTGGTTTTGTAAATTTTTCTTCAAATTCACTAAAATTCATTGATAGAGTGACGCCTTGGTTTCCAACTATTGCAAAAATTACTAAGCCAATTGCTACTACTACGCCTATTCTTATGTATTTGCTAGCATCAGGTGGCGGAGCAGTTTCTTCTTTTGGTTTATTATACAAAACATCGTTCGTTGTTAAAGTGGTAAATTAATGTCTTACCAGTAATAACACAACATCTTGTTAAGTCGATTTAGACAGAATTTGCAAACCCTTTACAAATTAGATAAATGGCGGCAAATTTAGGGACGGTTACTTTTTCCTTTTCATATGGACCAAATTTCTTGTTTTTGAGTGTAAATGTTATAGGGCAATTGGCAAAAACTTCAGTTTTTTCATCGTCTATAAAACAAGCATCTCTAAATGGATTGAACTTCTCTATATCATCACAAAATATCTTTGTGAGACCGCTTTTGCTGTTAAGTGAACCTGCAAGACGAAAGATTCTATGAACATCCATAGTTACACTTGGATCAATCTTCACTCCAAGCGTGTCTTTCATATTTTCAAGTCTGTGCTGGAAGGTTGTATAACCATTAGAAATGATTTCAGTAATTCCTTTTGATCTTTTTGATTTTGTTCCAAAAAGTTGTCTTGAAACTCTTCCTCTCCAACCTCTTTCATCAAATTCAGGAAAAGAGGAGCG
>JAZGIF010000090.1:0-4755 GCA_036481835.1 Nitrosopumilaceae archaeon | reverse complement strand
TTTTTACACCAACATTCTGGGGAACATTGAGTTTCTTCATTTTCTTCTGCCATACTAAATTCCTCATCTCTTGATTATGAAAATCCTATGAGAAGTTCTTTGAACAAAAAAATAGTTTTATACTGGAACCAAAAAATACCCCGCTATAGGTGCGGAACGATTTGGATTCGAACCTTCAATTTCGCCAGATTACTTAAGTACGATACATGATCCAAAATTCTAGTGAGCAGACCTACTGGAGTTACCATTTTAGGTATTTTACATGCAATATTTGGTGCATTTGCAATAGTTAGTGTATTGATGGGCATTACCATGATGACTGTAGGTGCATTTCAAGATGCCTTAATGGTAGGACAGGGTGGTTTTCTAGTTGTTTTAGCAAGTGTTTTAGCTGCAATTAACTTTGGAATAGCAGGTGCTCTATTTTCAGGAAGAGCCTGGGGACGAATGATTGTGATAATTTTAGCAATCATTAGTCTAGTTTCAGGAATTGTTTATATTGTGAGTGGGGAAGCAACCTCGATATTTTTAATAATTCTAAATGGAATAATACTTTGGTACCTTAGACGTCCTTATGTGAAGGAATATTTTCAAGTAACGCCTTGATTGGTTAAAAATTCTAAATTATTAGAAAAACTAATAGCTTCAATACCTAAATTACTAGTACTAACGTATAGTGGGATTAATTTATGTAACCCTAAAACTTCATCTTTTGTAATTGAAATATCTAATTTCAATAATTCTCATAATAGGCATATTTTTAATCTTACCATTAGCAAGTGCTCAAAGATCAGATGTTCCAGATTGGGTTAAAAATAATACAGATTGGTGGGCAGAGGAAAAAATTAGTAAGAGACAGGGACCCACTTATGAACAAGTTGATCGTCTTGACCGAGTTTTTCAAGATGTGTTTGATAAAGATTCAAACTCATTTTTTTCAAAACCCATAGTAATTTTTGTATCTCCTGGAATGAAATCTCTCCAACCAAGAGGCCCCTCTGTTTTAGATTCAGGTTCAACTTTTCCAACAAGTGATCCTCATGGAATCACAGCAAAATTAATTGGTCCAAAGACTCCAAAAGTTTACGGAACAGGAACCGGCATAGTTTGTGGCGATAAATTATGCAAGCCCCATCCATTTGAAAGCAAAATTGATGATTTAAGAGAGAAGATAAAATCTGACAATACTGCAGAGGCAATGATGATACTAGAAGAGATTAGCAACGAACTTGCTACAAAATATCCTAACCAAAGTGTACAACTACAAGGATACTTGTCAGAAGTTATGATGACAGCATCTGCTGAAAAACAAAGCCGTATTCCAAAAGATGTTGATATTAATTGTGATGGTAAAGTTTGGTTAGAAAGCATCAATGGCAGATTGGCATGTACTTTTCCATCCACCGCTACGAAGCTTGTTGAGCGTGGTTGGGGGAAAATTCTAGAATAGAATCTCTACTCCATTTTTTACAAGTCTCACAAAGGTCTACGAATTTTACAGACCTCTACATGCAAGTTAGTAAGAAGAATTAATTTCAAATCTACAAAAAATAAAGACCTGTTAAATCAAGTTACAAATTTAGGTGCGAATCCTAACGGATCCAAATCTTATTGGATTCACAGTATGAAGTCATAGAATCATATCAAACAGGTATTATCATAATTTTACAAGCGTTTTTTGTGATTTATTTTGTGGCTCTGTCCAAAGATCTGGATCAGTTTTTTCTCCTTTTTGGCTGATAAACTTTTCAGTGTTGGTAATTATCTGCGCTAATACTTTTTTTGCAGCCTCCATGTCTTTTTTTGAAATTTTATTCAATCCCATGTTTCTTATCTCCAAAATACTTTCAATTATTGGATCTACGATGTCTTTGGATTTTTTTGTCATAAAGATCAAGTTATTTCTTCGATCATTAGAATCAGATTCTCTTTTAACATATCCATCTTTTTCCATTTTATCTATAACTGACACAAGTGTCGGGGCTTCGACAAATAACATGTCTGCAATATGCTTCTGGGTAATTCCCTCCTTTATTGATAATACCGTAATTATTTTCCATTTTGCACCAGTAAGGCCAAAACGCTCACGCAATTCAATGTCTGCTGCCTTTTCCCATGCCTTGGCAGAAGTTTTTAGCATGAGTCCTATGCTTTCTTTGAGATCTAGTGTTTTTATTTCCGATTACCTCTGTTTTCTCTTTTTATCAAGGTGCTTGCTAGGTAAAATGGTCTTATATTAATTAGCATTATATTCATTTATGTAATAATGATTAGTATACTAACCTTTATTATTAGTAACAAACTGGACAAAATAATGGAGGCAGCATTTAGTCATAATATTAAGAAAAAACAGATTAAATTTGAGAAATTATTAGGATTAAACTCAAGAATGTTTTATTTTATTCTGGTATGTGTAATTTCAGTTTCTTTAATCCAAAACAGTTATGCACAAACTCAGCTTAGCTCTGAAGAACAAATTACACTTTCAGGTAATTTACAAAATGATCCAATCGCACAAGACATTCTGAAGAAGATAGAGCAGACAAAAAAGATGATTGAGGAATTGAAACAAAAAGAATATGAACAGAATCAGGCTAAAGAAAATCTAGAAAAGGTGCGTAAATTGTCAATTGAACGCCTAAACCAGAAACTTGATGAGTGGGAAAGACTATGGGAAAAACACTCTTCAAAAAATTCCTTTGATAGATTTGTAAACAAAAAACCTTCTTGGGTTCAGGGTGTATTTTGGGACCAGTTCGAGTTCAAAGAACAAAAGGTCAATGCAGGAAGAACCGCAATGAACCAGGTATTGACAAATGGTGGACCCATGGAAGACGCAAGAAACGCATACAACAATGCTGCATCTACTCCAAAAATCGAGCTAATAGAAATGAACGCTCAATTTAACGTAAAACATAATCTTGCATATTATGCAGAACAGCAATTATTCAATTCCACAGGACAAATTCACCTATCTCCTGCGACTCAAGTAAAGCTAGCAAGTTTTTATGGAGATTATAAGACGCAACCCAGTTACATAATGGCAAATTCAGATGACGCAAATACATCAGAAATCAACTCAGATACACAGTGTGAAGAGGGATTAATTCTAGTATCTCGTGTAACATCAGGAAGTCATTCATGCATTGATGAGTCTACTGCTAAAAAATGGATCAGTAATGGGGTCAAGGGAATTATAATTTCAAATGATGTTTTATCCATTTCCCAAGTTAAAACAAATCCCGGAACGCAATGTGAAGAAGGACACCAAGTAGTTTATCATATTGCAACATCAGAATATCAATGTGTTCTAGAGTCTGTTGCAAAAGAAATGATAGGTAACAACACAGCAGAGATTCATACTCTTACAGAATATATCCTAAACAAAGACAAACAAAAAGTAACTGAGGACGCAATACATGAAATTAATCTAAAGATTTTACGAATCAACGAAGAGTATGACATCAAAAAGAAGGAACTAGAGTCAAAATATGATGAGAATCTTGAAAATGAGAATATACTAGCAAAGCAAAAAATACAAGATCTTATCCAAGAATACAGGACTGATGGAAACATCACAAAAGAGGATGTAACCAAACGTATTTCAGAATTAAGAAATACAAATGAAGATATTACAGAAAAAATACTCCAAGAAAAATTAGATGCAATAAACAAACTTGAATCAGAACTAAAAGATAGGTTATTAGAAACAGTGAAAGGTTATGAGAATAACTCCAACATCAATGTGGATTGGGATTATCTGAATGAAACACCAGACAATGTGTCAACTGTAAGTGAAAAAGGTACAGTAAATCTTACCAAAGTATCATCAGTGTCAGATGAAAATATTGAGAAAATGTATCTAGATAACATCGGTGTGGTCAATTCATTTGGTCAAGAGTTTGACGAAATTAAAACTGATCAAGTTTTGCAAATTGCAGCAGACCTTACAAACACTAATGAATACAAACAGGACTTTGTATATGTAGTAGAAATAACAGACATCAAGAACGTACTGGCTCAACGAGCAAAGTGGGTGACTGGCACTCTATATTCTTCCCAAACTTTTAACGTGGGCCTGTCATGGACCCCAAAAGAAACTGGTGAATACACAGCAGTAATTTCTATAGGTACGGAAATAGATTCCGTTTCACAAGTAGCAGAAATCAAAATCAATGTGAATCCAGAAGGAAACATATCTGATTACAATTATTGCAAAAACGGACATGAATTGCTTTTCAAATATTCTGATAATTCTCCAATCTGTGCATCCCCTGATATTGCTTCAAAACTAATCAATAGAGGACTGGCGTTTGCTTGAAGGCTACCATAAAAAAAATAGACAAAGAAAATGAAAACTAGACTCGGAAAATGATGATAAGATCTACGAAATTTGTAGAACTCTACATGCAAGTTAGTAAGAAGAATTAATTTCAAATCTACAAAAAATAAAGACCTGTTAAATCAGATTTCTAAAATGAATCCAAAAATTGTCGAATTTTTGGAGAGTAAAAAAGGTGTTATTATTATTATTGAAATTTCTAAAGAACGCCTATAACTTACGTCGTTACGAGACAATAACCCTGTTCCTCTACAGTTTTGATATAGTAATGATTGAAAACATCACTCCATCACTCAACCGTGTTTTTAAAGAATTTATTTAAGGCAGGTTTATTGAAAATGGTACATGAGGGTTTCTTTAATTATTGCGCTATCCTTTGTTGGAGTTTTCTCACTTCTCGTTTTAGTTCCTGT